>NZ_VHIJ01000009.1:28471-194309 GCF_006680095.1 Pseudarthrobacter sp. B4EP4b
GTGCCGTTTTGAGCATTCAAAACGGCACTTGGCGCTACCCAGTTTGGGGGGGAAGCTAACCCGCCAGGCCAGCCACCAGGAAGATTGCCGCCGCGATGGCGAAGCCCATCACGCCGATGAGCGTCTCCATCACGGTCCAGGTCTTCAGCGTGGTCTTGACGTCCATGCCGAAGAAGCGGCCCACCAGCCAGAAGCCGGAGTCGTTGACGTGCGAGACCACCACGGACCCAGCGGCAACGGCGATCACGAGGGCGGCGATCTGCATGCCGTTCAGTCCCGCAGCAGCAACGGCCGGAGCGATGAGGCCGGCGGTGGTGGTCAGTGCCACGGTGGCAGAACCCTGGGCGATGCGCAGGATAGCGGAGATCAGGAAGCCGGCCAGGATCAGCGGGATGCCCAGGTTGCCCAGGACATCAGCCAGTGCGGCGCCGATGCCGGAGGTGCGCAGGACGCCGCCGAACATACCGCCGGCACCGGTGATCAGGATGACTGAGCAGACCGGGCCAAGCGAGGATTCGAGCAGTTTCTCCAGCGCGCCTGCGTCCTTGCCCCGCTTGGCACCCAGGACGAACATGGCCACAATCACGGCGATCAGCAGGGCCACCGGAGTTTCGCCGATGGTGCGCAGGACCTGGAACCACTGCTCCTTCTTAACGTCCGCGGAGAGAACGCCGGACGAGGCCAGGGTGTTCAGGCCGGTGTTCATGAAGATCAGGACCAGCGGCAGGAGCAGCAGCCCCACGATGGTGCGGAAGCGCGGCGGGTGGGACTCGGCTTCGGCCGTGGCGTGCCCCAGGAGTTCCGGGACGGGCAGGACCAGCTTCTTACCGGTGTACAGGCCGTACAGGTAGGCGGTGACGTACCAGGTGGGGATGGCGGTGATCAGGCCCGCGATCATCACCAGGCCCACGTTGGCCTCAAAGAAGGCCGCGGCGGACACCGGGCCCGGGTGCGGCGGCAGGAAGATGTGCATCACGGAGAATGCGCCGGCGGCGGGGAGTCCGTAGCGGAGCACTCCGCCGCCCAGGCGGTGGGCTACGGCGAAGACCACGGGCAGCATAACCACCAGGCCGGCATCGAAGAAGATGGGGAACCCGAAGATCAGCGAGGCCAGGCCCAGGGCGAAGGGGGCGCGTTTCTCGCCGAAAATGCCGATCAGGTAGTCGGCCAGGACCTTGGCGCCGCCGCTGGTTTCCACGATCCGCCCCAGCATGGCGCCCAGGCCAACGAGCAGGGCCACGGTGCCAAGGGTTGTCCCGAAGCCGTTGATCAGGACCGGCACCACCTGGTTGGCGGGAATGCCGGTGGCGAAGGCCGTGGCGAGGCTGATGACGATCAGGGCCAGCAACGCGTGCATCCGCAGCTTGATGATCAGGAACAGCAGGGCGACGATCGCCGCCGCAGCGATGAGCAGCAGGGGGCCTGCGCCCATCGTTTGGGTCCATCCTTCGATGGTCATGGTTCTCCTTTGAAACAGGATTGTTGGGGTTTGGGGATGCTTAGGATGCCTGGTCTGCGGGGAGCTGCAGTGCGGCAATGATGGTTTTGACGAGCTCTTCCGGGGACTTGGAGATGTCCAGCCGGAGGCTTCCGGCGGCAAGCTCCTCGTCGGTCAGCGGCTCCAGTGTGGCCAGCTGGCTGGGCAGGAGCGTGGGCGGCATGAAGTGGCCTTCGCGGCCCTGCATGCGCTGGCCGATCAGGTCCGCTTCGCCGTGAAGGTGAAGGAAGAGAACGCGGCCCTCGGCCTGGGACAGCAGCTGGCGGTAGCTCTGTTTGAGGGCCGAGCAGGTGAGCACTGTACTCTTGCCGGCCTTGGCCTGGGCGGTCATCCAGTTTTGGATTTCCTGCAGCCACGGCCAGCGGTCCTCGTCCTGCAGCGGCGTGCCCTGGCTCATCTTCTGGATGTTGGCCTGCGGGTGGAACTCGTCTGCTTCGGCGCAGGCCCAGCCAAGCTGCTGCGAAAGTGCTGCCGCGATGGTGGATTTGCCGGAACCGGCAACGCCCATGACCACCAGGTGCGTGGCGGGATACTGCATGTTTTACCTCCGAAGAAGACGCCGTTGGCTTAGGGAAGAAAGCTCATTTGCACTTCCGATGAGGAAATGCGCTGGAGATAAGGTATCACCTTTTGTGAGCACAGATACTATCTTTGCGTGTCATAAGTCATACCTTTGCGTCTTTTTTCGGTAGGCTGGTACCGCGCAGGCGCGCAGAGGAAGGCAGGAAGATGTCGACGGCGACACCACAGGACCAGGACACCGCGGACGACGGCGGGGCCTCCCCCGCCCTGCAGGGACGAGTGGTTGAGGCGCTTGGCGTAGCCATCGCATCCGGCGACCTGCCGCCCGGAAGCCGGCTCACCCTGGAAGGCCTTCAGCAGGAGTACGGGATTTCGCGCACCGTGGCCCGGGACACCATGAAGGTCCTGGAATCCATGAACCTCGTCTACTCGCGGCGGCGGGTGGGCATTGTGGTGCAGGAGCGACGGTTCTGGAATGTCTTCGATCCCAAACTGGTGCGCTGGCGGCTTGCCTCGGACCGGCGGGACATCCAGTACAGCAGCCTCACAGAGCTGCGCATCGCCGTCGAACCTATTGCCGCAGCGGGGGCGGCCCGACGGGCGAGCGCCGCCGAACGGGCCAAACTGACATCCCTGGCCGCCGATCTGCGCCGCCTGGGCGAAGCCGGTGAGCTCGAGGCATTCCTTGCTGCGGACATCGAGTTCCACTGCCTGCTGCTGGAAAGCTGCGGCAACGAGATGTTCCTTGCCCTGGAAGGCATGGTGGCCGAGGTGCTGACAAGCCGGACCAAACAGGGGCTGATGCCGTTCAAACCGCGGAATGAAGCGCTGCAGGCGCACGAGGATGTGGCTGCCGCCGTGGCTGGCGGGGACGCGGTAGCTGCAGAAACAGCGATGCACCACATCCTGGATGAGGTGCGCAACGCCATGGGACTGCACTGACCGTCGGTTGAGCGTGTCGAAACCCCAGCATGGACGGCCCTCGCCCGCATAAACGGTGTTGGCCAGCACCGTCCCAGCGGGCCACGGCCGCTCATGCCGCCAGGACCAGGCCGCCGCTACCCCTTCCGGGACAGCCGCTCTGCTTCCCGGACAGCCAGGAAGAACTTCACTCCGCCGTCGGTAAGAAGTGCACGGTCAGCGAAGGTGGCCTTGGGAGTCTTCAGGCACAGGCACATCAGGGTCCACGAGACGGTCCGGTAGATGTCCGTGATCCACTCTTCCGGAATGGGATGGCCGGAGCGGGTAACAAATCCCGTTTCCTCCAGTGCCAGCCGGATGACATCCCTTTCCAGGTTCCAAGGCGGCGCAATGCACGTGAGGTACCAGTTCGCGTAAAGGTGCGTGACGAGCCGGACGGCGTCGTGCCCGGGATTGGCGATGGTGTCCACCAAGAGGTCCCACAAGTAGCCGGGATGTTCGATCGCACGCCGGCCGCGCGGCGCGAGCACCAGCCTGCCCTTGAGTTTCCGGACCAGCTTCCATGCAAGTGCGTGCTCCCTGAGTTCGCGGACCGGCAACACATGGGCTTCGCGGTTCCCCTTGCCGAAGACAATGCCGTCCCAGCCGATCTCCTCCACTGCCTTCTTGACCAGGACGGGCTTCAGGTAGCCGTCCTTGGTCAGTTCCAGGCCGTCGCCCGCGGCGTTTCGCAGGAGCCACATTACCGGCTTGAGTACGTCGTCCCGCTCCTCCTCCGTGACGGGCTCGGGCCACCACTGGAGCGCGAGAATCCGCAGTTTGCGGTTCGCGGCCTGCACGTCGAAGCGGGTGGCGTCGAAGCGCTCGCCGAATTCGCCGGCCGTCTCGAAAACCCATCGCGACGCATCCTCGTGTTCCGGGTGCTGCTGGTCGGCCAGGATCTGCACCAGGCGGGCGTACCCGGGCGGCCCGCCGGAGTCCTCCACGGGTCCGCGGTTGGCGCCGTCCAGGCACAGGAGTTGGCCGCGCTCCAGTTCAGCGGGCCCCACCAGTTCCGTGCGGTGGGTCCAGCCGTCACCAAAGTCATACTCGTACTCGAACACCGTGCCCGGCTTCTGCGGGTCCAGCAGATCTGAAAGCACGACGGCGGCAGGCGACTCGGCGTCAGAATCCGCCGTTGCGCCGTCGGGACCCATAACAACGCGTGGTTGCCCGGCGGGATCCACGGCGCGGACGCCGTACAGGTGCCGGTCCTCCCAGCCGAAGACTGCCTGCACCGCCAGGTGGAACTGCTGGATGGTCAGGGCAGCGGGAGCACGCAGCCGCCGCCAGATCAGCGGCTCAGATTCCTCGATGGTAATGCGGAGGTCGAAAGCGGGGACAGTGCCGGCTGAATGCATAGGGGCCATCTTTCCAGAGGGAACCGCCGGACGCGGCGTCAGGCCCTGCGTAGCACGCCCGGGTTAAGCAAAAGCAGGGCCGGTCAGTGACCGGCCCTGCTCAAAAATTGAAACCCTGAGGCCCCAGTTTCTCTAAGAAATTAGAGAGCCTGGATGTTGGTGGCCTGGGGACCCTTGGGGCCCTGCTCGGTTTCGAAGGAAACCTTCTGGTTCTCTTCGAGGGAGCGGAAGCCGTTGGAGTTGATCGCAGAGTAGTGTGCGAAAACATCCTGTGAAGAGTCATCGGGGGAAATGAAGCCGAAGCCCTTTTCAGCGTTAAACCATTTGACGGTACCAGTAGCCATTATTTTTGTCCTTCGTGAAGGTGGAGGAAAAGTCCCGACTTTCGGGTCCTCCGGTGTGGGGTGTTCAAAACCGCTACTTCAGAAGAACGCGGACTTTCGACCGCGCGTACTGCCTGAACTACCAACTGCATAAACACAACAACAGGATCAACAGTACAGGAGTTTTGGCAGACGGATTACCACAGCGGCCGGACCGGAGTATTCTGCGAACAGATCCACTCCCTCCGGACCACTTGGAGCACCCCATGGACACAACGACGTCGTCCAGCGCCCACCGTGATCGCCGCGCTTCCGGATTGCCGGGGCGGGTGGACACCCTGGTCATTGGGGCCGGACAGGCCGGGCTGGCCACCAGTTACTGGCTCACCCAGCTCGGCGTGGAGCATCTGGTGCTGGAGCGGAGGGACGGGATCGGCGGGGCGTGGCAGGACAGGTGGGACTCGTTCTACCTGAACACCCCCAACTTTTTCTGCAGACTCCCCGGGCTTGGGTACGAGGGCTCCGAGCCGGACGCTTTCATCCCCCGCAATGCCGTCGTCGACCTTTTCCGCGACTACGCCCGGCGAATCGCCGCGCCGGTGCAACTGGGAACGTCCGCCACCCGGATCAGCGGGGCGGCGGGCGCCTTCACGGTGGAAACGACGAGGGGACAGCTGGCCGCGGCAAACGTAGTCCTCGCCAACGGCGCGTTCCAGCGACCGCGTATCCCCACGGCGTCGGCGGACATCCCCGCCCGTATCAAGCAGCTGCACAGCCACGACTACCGCAACGCCACGCAACTGCCCGACGGCGCCGTCCTGGTGGTGGGCACCGGCCAGTCCGGCGGCCAGATCACCGAGGACCTGCTGGCCGCCGGCCGCCAGGTGCACCTGTCTGTTTCATCGTGCCCGGAAGCGCCCCGCCGTTACCGCGGCCGGGACCTCCTCCACTGGATCCTCGAGCTGAACCTGCACGGCTCCGAGTACGGCATCAACGGCTTCCAGGTTGCCAACCTCCCCTCCCCCGCCGGCCGTTTCCTGTGCAACCCGCTGATCTCCGGCAACGACGGCGGCCACAGCATCCACGTGCGGGAGTTGGGGCGCCGCGGCGTGCGCCTGCACGGCCGCTTCGAGGGAGCGGACGACGGCGTCCTCACCTTCAGCGACGACCTCCCCGAACGTCTCGCGCTGGTGGAGGCCGGGTTCAGCCCGCGCCTGCGGCTGGCCGATGCCTACATCGAGGCCCTCGGCATTGATGCACCGGCCGCGGATCCGGTCCCGGACGATCCCTGGCTTCCCCCGGAGCCCGGGGCGCGGCTGGACCTGGCCGCGGAGGACATCCGGTCCATTATCTGGGCCACCGGCTACAGCATGGACTTCAGCTTCCTGGACTTCCCTGTGCTTGATCAATGGAACTACCCCCGGCACAACCGGGGCGTCACCGAAGTGCCGGGCCTCTTCGCCGTCGGGCTGCCCTGGCTGACGAGGCATGCCTCGGCAACGCTTGGCCTGGTGGGCGAGGACGCCGGGTACGTGGCGGAGCAGATCGCCGCCCGGCACGCCTAAACCCACTCCAAGCCGCCACGCGAAATGGCACTTCGCGGCAATGTTGTGGGGAAACATTGCCGCGAAGTGCCATCTCGGGTGAAGGGCCGGCTACATGATGCCGGTGGGTACCAGCAGTGCCCAGGCCAGGGCCGGTGCAACCAGCACCACGCCGCCGGCGTACATCATGAGCTGCTTGTAGACGCGCTGCCGGTCGTCGTCGCGGGCGTTCGCGACCACCAGGGCGCCGTCGGTGGAGAAGGGCGAAACATCCACCACGGTGGCCGCAATGGCCAGGGCAGCGACGGTGCCGGAGGCGCTCAGGGTACTGCTGGCGAGCAGAGGGCCGGCGAGCGGGATGAACGCTGTCAACAGTGCGGTGGAGGAAGCAAAGGCTGAGCCCACGCCAATCACGTAGCAGAGGACCAGGGCCACGAGCAGGGGCGCACCGAGTGCCAGAGCCTGTTCGGCGAGGGTGTCGATGACGCCGACGTGCTGCAGCAGCGAGACGTAGGTGATCATGCCGGCCACCAGCAGGACGGTGGACCAGGAGACACCGCCGATGAACGTCTGGTGTTCCTTGATGTTGATGAAGGCGAGCAGGAGCCCGGCGGACAGGGCCACGAAGCCGATGGGCATATGGAAGCCCAGGGTGCAGACAAGCATCGCGCCGATCAGGACCAGGGTTAGGATCTGCTGGCCGTGGGGACGGCCGGTGCTGGTGGTGTCCACGTCGGCAAGCTGGCCGCCTTCGCCGTCGCGCAGTTTGCCCAGGAGGCTGAACAGCACAATGGTCAGGACGGAAAGGATCAGATTCAGGGCGAAGCTGGCAATGAAGAGGGCGCCCTGCGAGATGGGGAAGCCGTTTTCAACGGCGATGTTGTGCACCAGGACGCCGGCCACGGACAGCGGGGAAAAGCCGCCGGCGTGGGCGCCGTTGATGATGAACGCGCCCATAACCACAGGGTGGATGCGGGATTCGTAGGCGAAACCAAGGGCTGCCGGTGCCAGCAGGGCGACGGCGGCCGGCGAGAAGGTGCCCAGCGAGGTGAGCGCGGCTGCAATCAGGAAGAAGACCCAGGGCAGCAGCATGGTTTTGCCCCTGACCAGGCGGACGCAGGTCTGGACGATGATGTTGATGGTGCCGTTCCGCTGGGCCATGCTGAAGAAATAAGTGACGCCAATGATGGTCAGGACGATGCTGGCCGGGAATTCCTCCAGGATCTGCTTGTCCGTCATCCCGAGCATGAAGTAGCCGACGCCGAAGGAGGCTACCAGCCCCATCACGCCGATGTTCAGCGGCCACTTGGTGGCCACGACGAACATCACCACGAGGATGACGAGCGGGATGATCTGTACGGCTGTCATGGTGTGCTCCGGGTCCGTGGCGGCCCCCTGGTTGAGGAAGCCACCCCCCAGCACGAGGGCAGCCAGGCCCAGGATTGCGAGTCCGGCCACCACCATCAGTAGGATACGGCGGCGGCGGTTGGGACGCGGTGACTGTTGGTCCCGGGTCTCCTCGAGAATGTCAGTGGGGCGTTGCGCTGTTTTGGTCATGGCTTACTCCTCATTGAGTGGCTCCCGCGAGGACGGCAGGTGCAGCACTGCCGGAAACCTCGGGGAGGTGGATGATGGTGGTGGCGATGGTGCGGGCGGTGCGGTCGACGCCGACGAGCAGGCTTCCGGCGTGGTCCTCGCTCCAGGTTTCAATCACCCCGGCGGGGGTCCGCAGCCGCAGGGTGTCGCCCTGCGTACCGCCCGTGATGGTGTGCAGCACGGTGCCCGGTGTCCGGGCGGCCAGGGTCAGGGCGATGCTTCCGGTGATGGCCAGGGCCGGGTGGGGCCTGCCCATGGAGAGCATCATGACGTTGACGTCGGCGCTTGCTTCGGCGTCTGCAGGGGCGGCAACGATGGCGAGCTTGGGGATGGCCCGGGCAGCTTCGGCGGGAGTGGGAGCCAGCCCCATCCGCACGGCCGCCTGGCGCCGGATCTGTTCCAGGGTGTCCAGTTGCAGTTCCACACCTGCGCGCCACGTCTCGTAGCGGGCGGTGTCCAGGCCCAGCTCCTCGGCGCGGACCATCACCACCGGCGCTCCGGCGTCGACCATTGAAACGGTCCAGTTGGTCCCGCCGGCGGTGATGGTGTCCGTTGCCGCGCCGGTGGGAAGCAGTGCCCCGGTGGTTTTGCCGGCGGGGTCCTGGAAGCCCAGGCCCACGGGGTATCCAGGGAACGGGACGCCGGGCATCTGTCCTTCCGGGATGACCGGCAGGGCACCGTCCGGGGTGGGCACGCGCTGGACGATGACCTGGTTGGTGTTGGTGTTGCGGGTGACAATCCGGGTGATGTCCCCGGTAGGTACAACCCAGCCCTTCTCGATCGCGTACAGGCCCACCACTGCGGAGCCGTTCCCGCAGTTGCTTCCCCAGTCCACGCCGGCTTCTTCGATGCCCACCTGCGCGAAGGTGTATTCGACGTCGATATCGCCGTCCGTGGGCCGGTGCAGAATGATTGCCTTGCTGGTGGTGGAAGTGGCTCCGCCCACGCCGTCTATCTGGCGGGGGTCCGGACTTCCGAACAGCCGGGGCAGCAGCTCATCGAGGCTGGCACCTCCCTCCTGAAGATGCTCCGCTTCGAACACCCAGCACTTGCTGGTGCCTCCGCGCATCCATTCCGCTTCGATCTTCATCGACTTCCACCTCTCCTTCGCCTCAAAACTGTTGAGGGCCTGATAAGAGGTTGAGCCAGATCACACTTAAGGACAATGTTGGATAGTTGAATGGGGATGTAGAGTTACTTCATTCAGTGACACTAAAGGGCGTCGGGCACGGGATCGACCGTCCCGAACGTCGATGTAGCGCGGGGAAGCACGCGGAATCCCGGACACATTGCAGTGAATTAACGAAAAGCACAGAGAGGCGAACGGATGCTTAACGAAGAGGAGCAGCCTCTGTTCGATATCCGGCGGCTGGCCCTGCTCCTGGAGGTGGTGGAGCAAGGATCCATCACTGCCGCGGCCGAGCTGATGATGTACACGCCCTCGGCGGTCTCCCAGCAGCTGCGCAAGCTGGAACAGGAAGTGGGGCAGCCCCTGCTCAACCGCCGTTCCCGCGGGGTGGTGCCTACCGAGGCCGGGCAGGTACTGGCCGGGCATGCCCGCAAGATCGTCCACCAGATGAAGGCGGCACAGTCGGACCTGGGCCAGATCGCCGGACTGAAGCGCGGATCCCTGACGGTGGGTACCTTTCCCACCCTTGCCGGCTCCTTCCTGCCCATCGTCATCCGGACCTTCAAGAAGCGTTACCCGGCAATCGGCCTTTCACTCCGCAGCGCCCGCTTCGACGAACTCGTGGCAGACCTGGAGTCCGGCGTCACGGGCTTGTGCCTGTTGTGGGACTACCCCTGGAACCGTTTCGAGGACGAGTCCATCCGGGTCACCGAGGTCTTCCAGGAGAGCACCGTGATCCTGGTGGCGCGCGGCCACAAGCTGGCAGGACGGGACCAGGTGAGCATGGAGGACCTGCGCAACGAGTCCTGGATCGTCCGGGCAGAGGCCCACCCGGTGGTGGAAGTCCTGCAGCGTTCCGCCCACGACGCCGGCTTTGAACCAACCATTGGTTTCCTGGCCAATGACTACCAGGAAGCCCAGGCGATGGTGAGCGTGGGCATGGGCGTGGCCATGGTTCCCAAAACCGCCGTATCACTCCAGCATCCCGACGTGAGGGTGCTCAGCCTGGGCGCCGCGGCACCCCTGCGGCGGATCCTGCTGGCCCAGCGCCAGGACAAGGTCTACGCCCCGGCCGAGGTCGCCTTCCACTCGACGCTGCTTGAGGTTGCCCGCGAACGGGCCGGGGACTACCTCTAGCTTTTTCGGGCTGACGCGCGCCGTCTCGGGTTGCTACAATTGCTACGGAGGCTGGCCATGACAACAATTCCCCATCGCGAACTGCGTAACCAGAGCAGCAAGATCCTGGAGCGCGTGAAGAACGGCGAAACGATCGACGTTACGAACAATGGCGAAATCGCAGCGACAATGATTCCGCCGTCAATCTCCCCCTTTGAACGTCTCTTGCTGGCCGGTCAGGTCAGGCCGGCAAGGCCAGGCCGCGTTGACTTCCGGACCCTGCCCCGAATCACATCGAAGGTGGGCACAGCGGAGATCCTGGACGACCTTCGAGGGGACCGTTGATCTATGTCGACACCTCAGCCGTTCTAAAGCTGGTGGTGGCGGAAGAAGAATCCGCCAGTGTTGCAGATTACCTCTCCGAGGCCGCGGCCAGAGGGGATAGCCTCGTCGCATCGATGCTCCTCTATACCGAACTACATTGCGCAGGGCACCGTCGAAGGATCCCTGCCGGACTGGTCAACGACGTCTTGGCCGGGATCAACCTCGTTGACCTGGCGAGATCTGACCTTATGTTTGCGGCAGCGATGCCGGGACATTTGCGCAGTGCAGACGCCATCCATCTGGCCACCGCTATCCGGCTGCAAGCCGATCTGCTCGTTGCGTATGACACAGAACTGTTGGCCGCAGCCGTCGAGGCTGGCCTTGACGTCGCCTCACCTACGCATCAGCCTGAGCACTGATGCTTTGGCAATCCACCCTGTTCGTCGGAAATTGTCTGGGGCAACGTGTAACTTAGGCCTCACCGTTCATCCTGCCGCCTTTCTCCCGTCCAGAGGACGCCATGGACTACTACGCCATCAATTCCCTCCGTGAGAACCACCCCGGATGGTCCCTGCTTCGTGCGCAGAACGCGCCGCTGGCCTTGACCTTCTTAATGGCGGCGTTCACCGGCCCCAATCAACGGAACCTGGGCCGCCAGGAGCTCATCGACGTGCTCGACGACGTCCTGTTCGGGCTGCGGGACAGCGAAGGCCAGGACAAGTTCCCGCGCCCCGCCGGCGAATACCTGGACGACTGGGCTGCAGACGAGCGCAAATGGCTGCGGAAGTACTATGTGCCGGGCGAGGATGAGCCGCATTACGACCTGACCGCGGCAGCCGAGGATGTGGTCCGGTGGGTGGAGAACCTGCGCGGACGGGATTTCGTAGCCACGCAGTCCAGGCTCACCAGTATCTTCGCTGTCCTGAAACAGCTGGTGCAGCAGTCCGAAACGGACCCCGAAGTTCGGCTGGCGGAGCTCCAGCGGCAGCGGGACGGGATCGACGTCGAGATGCAGCGGATCCGCGAAGGCAACATCCGTGTCATGACAGGTCCGGAAGCGCTGGACCACCTCCAGCAGTTGACCGCCCTGGCAAGGGACTTGCTGGCCGACTTCCGTGAAGTCGAGCAGAACTTCCGCAGGCTGGACCGCCAGGTACGGGAGCAGATCGCCACATGGGACGGGAGCCAGGGCGAACTCCTGGATGCGATCTTCACCAACCAGCAGGACATCAGCAGCTCACTCCAGGGCCGCACCTTCCAGGGCTTCTGGGATTACCTGATGTCTCCGCGGCTACGAAGCGAACTGCAGGACCTGCTCCAGCGGGCCACCCGGATCGAGGCCCTCGCCAACACCGACAGCCTGGACGCGGTGGCGAACCTCCACCAGGACTGGCTTCCCGCCGTCGAGCAGACACAGGCCACGGTCCGCCAGCTCTCCCAACAAATGCGCCGGCTCCTCGACGACAAAGTGTTCCTGGAAAACAAGCGGATCATGCAGCTGATCCGAAGCGTCGAATCCGGCGCCCTGGCCACCCGGGAGGCACCGCCGTCGGGCGTTTTTATGGAGATTGACGCACCGTCCGTGGACGTAGTGCTGCCGTTTGAGCGGCCGCTTTATGAGCCCAGCAGGAAGGTGATGGTGGAGGATTCCGTGGAAACCGCGGACGACTCCGACGTTGACGCCGATGCGCTGTTCAGCCAGTTCCACGTGGATAAGGAACGCCTGAAGGCAAACATCGACGCCGTCCTCGCCGAGGCGGAGCAGGCCACCCTGGCCGAAGTCACGGCCGCTTACCCGCTCTCCCAGGGCCTGGCGGAAATCGTCGGCTACTACCAGTTGGCCACCGAATCGAACTGGGCCACTATCAATCCGGAGCAGTCGCAGCACCTGGCGTGGCAACTGCCGGACGGCCGCGTCCGGGAAGCCACTGTTGAACAGATCATTTTCGGAAGGCCCGCATGAACCCCTTCAACCCCACCACCGCGGAAACAGAAGCCCGCACACCCGAGGAGCTTCCCGCCGTCGTCACCCGTCTTTTCAAAGGCGTGCTCTACGCGGAGAACGATGAGAAAGTCTGGCAGTCCCTGCTCGGCCTGACCTCCCATGTGCGCGACTACGTCTCCGTGCTCGGACTGGACCTGATCCTCGACGAGTCGGAGGGCTACGCGTTCCTCCGGTCCAAGGACGATCCGGATGGAACACTGCCGAGGCTCATCGCCCGTCGGAGCTTGACGTTCAACGTCAGCCTGCTCCTCGCCCTGCTGCGTGGCCGCATGCTCGAATTCGACACGAACAGCAGCGAGCTCCGGCTCATCATGACTGAGCAGGACATCGCGGACATGGTGTCGGTGTTCCTGCCTGAGTCCAGCAACGAAGCAAAGATCCTGGACCGGCTTGCCGCGGACATCAAAAAAGTCCAGGAGCTCGACTTCCTCCGCAAGCTCAAAGGGCAGGCAGACACCTACGAGGTGGCGCGCATCCTCAAGGCCTACGTGGATGCGCAGTGGCTGGAAGAGTTCGACGCGCGGCTGGCCGACTACCGGGCGACGCTCGCCGGAGAGCCGCCCGGCACAGGAAGCGTCGCCGCGGGGCGCATGGTTGAGGCATCGGAGGAGGGCAAATGACGACCGACTTTGCGGCCGACTTCCAGGAGAGCCTGTTCAGCCTCGACGACGCGGCCGAGAGCGGCGGCACTCCCCCTGGCTTCAGGCTGAAACGCCTGGAGCTGCTCAACTGGGGCACGTTCCACCAGGGAGTGCGCACGTTCCGGCTGGATGGAGCGAACAGCCTGCTCACCGGGGACATCGGTTCAGGCAAGTCCACTGTGGTGGATGCGATCACAACGCTGCTGCTTCCCGCCCACAAGATCGAATACAACAAGGCGGCCGGGGCGCAGAAGAAGGAACGGTCCCTGATGTCGTACGTGAGGGGCTTCCACAAAAGCGCCCGGAGTACCGGCGGCGAGTATTCCAAACCAGTAGCCCTCCGCGGTACAGGGCAGCTGACGGTGGTGCTGGGAATCTTCCACAATGCCGTGCTTGGCAAGTCCGTCACACTCGGAATCACGCTTTGGGCCACCCAGGAGGCAGGACAGCCCAGCCGGTTCTACTCCCTGGCCGAGGCGGAGCAGTCCGTTGCCGTGGACTTCGCCAATTTCGGCCAGGACCCGATGAAGCTCAAGAAGAAGCTGCGGGCGGCAGGGGTGGCTGTCCATGACACCTTCGATCCATATGCGGCGGCGTTCAAACGGCAGTTCGGCATCAGCGGGAACCAGGCAATGGAACTGTTCCACCGTACGGTATCCATGAAGCAGGTGGACAACATCACCTCGTTCGTGCGGAACAACATGCTGGAGGAGGACGACGTTGCCACCCGGATCAGCAATCTCATCCACCACTTTGATGATCTGAAGAAGGCCCATGACGCCGTCCTGCGGGCCAAGGACCAGATCTCCTTGCTCACGCCCATCAAGGCCGGCGCCGATCAGCACGCGAAGCTCAGCGCTGACGACTCGATGGCGCGCCGGCAACGCGACCAGCTGCATCCCTGGTTCACGGACCGAAAGCTTAAGCTCAGCCTGGAGCACCAAACCGAGCTGGAGCGGACAGGCCTCAGACTCCAGGAGGACTCGGTCCGGCTGAATGGCGACATCAAGCAGCTGCGCCGGGACCTCGCAGGGCTGGAGGAGGACATCCGTACCAACGGGGGAGGCCGGCTCGCCGCCATCGACGCCGAGCTGTCCAACCTCGAAACCAAGTCCACAGAACAGCGGCAGCGGTTTGAGGCTTACTCCTCCGCCGCCGTGGATCTCGGCCTGCAGGCGCCGGAGGACCGCGTGCTGTTTGATGCCAATCGGGCGCGCCTTGCCGAGGTGGAGCAGGCGCTGGCGGACCGGTCGGATGCTCTCCAGGAACAGCGCACCGCCCTGTCCATGTTGCAGGTTGAACTAAAAGCGAAGACCGCTGAGATCACAGCAGAGCTCACCAGCCTGCAGGGCCGCCGGAACCTGATCCCGCTCCCCCAGCTGGATATCCGCCGCCGGCTTTGCCAAGGAACCGGGATTCCGGAGGCTGATCTGCCCTACGTGGGTGAGCTCCTCAAGGTCCGTGACGGCGAATCGGCGTGGGAGGGTGCCGCGGAGCGCACGCTTCACGGTTTCGCCCTCTCGCTCCTGGTCCCCGCCGAGCACTACCCCGCCGTCAGCGCCTGGGTGGACGCCAACAACCTCCGCGGCCGGCTGGTATACCTGCGGATTGGGGAACCAACCACGGGATTCGACAGGGTGAACCAGCGGCAACCCGAACCGGGAACGCTGGCAGCAAAGATCGCCATCAAACAAGGAACACCTTTCAGGGAGTTCCTCGAGGAAGAACTCAGCAGCCGGTTCGACTACTTCTGCTGCGAGGACCTGGCGGACTTCCGCCGTTACCCCAAGGCGTTGACGGCGAACGGGCAGCTCAAGGGCGGGCGCGGCCGGCATGAAAAGGACGACCGCAAAGACCTGACTGACCGGCGAAATTATGTGCTGGGCTGGGACAACCATGACAAGATTGCCCGGTTCCGCGCAGAACAGGACGAGATCCAGGGCCGGCTCAAAGTACTGGCGGGCCAGCTGGACAGAGTCAACGCGGAACTCGGCGCGCTTGGCCGGTCCAACCAGCAGCTGGGACTTGTCCGCTCGGTGACCGAGTTTGGCGAGATCAACTGGCAAGCCACAGCCCGCGGCATCGAGGACCTGAAAGCGGAAAAACGCGCGCTGGAGACCACCAGCGATGTCCTGCAGCAGCTCATGGCCAAGAAAACCGAGGTGACCGCCCAGCTGGAACGGCTGGAAGACAAAGCCGGGAAGCTGCAGCAGCGGCTGGGTGCCAATGAGAAGGATGCGGGCGACATCGCAGAGGCCATTCGGGAATGCCGGGACATCCTGGCCGGGACACCGGTGACGGACGACGGCGAGGTACTGGCCGCCGTCGAAGACCTCACCGCCGGGGCGCTCGGGGACAAACCGCTGACGTACCGGAATACGGCCACGGTGGAAAGCACCGTGCGCTCCGGACTGACGGACACCATCGATGCCCTTTCCAAACGGATCGCGCGGGCGGCTGAGAGCACCATCCGGCAGATGGCCGACTTCCACAACAAGTACCCGAGTGAAACCACCGATTTCGATGCCTCGCTGGACGCCGCCACAGACTATAACCGGCTGCTGGACCAGCTGGCAGGCAACGACCTGCCAAGGTTTGAGGCCCGGTTCAAGGAGTCGCTGAACCAGAACACCATTCACGAGGTGGTGGCATTCAACGCATTCCTGGACAGCCGGCGGCAGGACATCATCAACCGGATCGGCGAAATCAACCAGTCGCTGGCGGGGATTCCCTACAACACCGGCCGGCATATCCAACTTGAGCACCAGGCCACCTCAGACCAGGACGTGCGCGAGTTCGGCAGCGACCTGAGGGCCTGCTCCGCGGGAACCATTGGCGATGAGGATCAGTACTCGGAGCAGAAGTACTTGCAGGTGGAGCGGCTGATCGAGCGGTTCCGCGGCCGGGAAGGGCTCACCGACCTCGACCGCAAATGGACCGGCAAGGTCACCGATGTGCGGAACTGGTTCACGTTTTCGGCGTCGGAGAAATGGACAGAAAACGGTGAGGAGTACGAGCACTTCACGGATTCCGGCGGCAAGTCGGGCGGGCAGAAGGAGAAGCTGGCGTACACCATCCTCGCCGCGGCCCTTGCTTTCCAGTTCGGGCTCGGATCCGGGAAGGGGGCCGGCCGGAATTCGGGCAGCGGGCGAAGCTTCCGGTTTGTGGTCATTGACGAGGCGTTCGGCCGCGGCTCGGACGAATCGGCGCGGTACGGGCTGGAGCTGTTCCAGCGGATGAAGCTGCAGCTGCTGATCGTCACACCCTTGCAGAAAATCCACGTGATTGAGCCGTTCGTCTCGCATGTGGGCTTCGTGGCCAACACCAAAGGGGACGATTCCCAGCTGCGGAACATGACCATCCAGGAGTACAGCGAGGAGAAAGACAAGCGTGGCTGAAGCGTGGACCACGCTCGCTGACCTGCGGGCGCAGTCGCTGAAGGTCTGGAACAGCGGAGTGCTGCTCCGCGAGTTGTTGGATCCGAGCGGCGCCTACCCCCGCCGCCGTGCCCTGAAACGTCCGACGGCGGCTGCCCTCCTGGGCGATTACGCGGCGGCCCGTGCGTGGGCAGCCGAGTTGTTTGCCGCCGTCGGCCCCTTTACTTTGGAGACGGCTGAGGTAGGCCGCACCACAATCGGTTCCAACCAGCTGCCTGCAGCGGTGGTCTTCGCCTCGCCCAAGGATGAGATTGCGTTCGCGGGCAAGGCCAAGGATGCCGCCCGGTTTGTGGAGCTGACCGACGGGCTGTCAGCGCTGGACCCCGCCTTCCGCGCATGGGCTCTGCGGCGGCCGTTGAAGCTGGTTGAACTCGGTGCAGATGCACTGACTGCCGCCCGCGTTGCCCTATGGCTGCAGGACAACCCCCGGCCAGGGGTCTTCGTCCGGCAGCTCAGCCTGCCGGGAGTGCACACGAAGTTTGTCGAAAACCACCGGCGGGTGATCGACGAACTGGTCGAAACCCTGGCGCTGCGGACCGCTTCGGGGGTCGACGACGATGATGCCGGCGGTGCCCCGTTCCCCGATGTCCAAGCACAACCCGGCTCGTTGCTGGGTCAGCCTGCCGCACGCACTCCCGCTGCCCGCTTCGCCGCCAGACATGGTTTCCTGCACCCCCCGGAACTGGTCAGGTTCCGGTTGTTGGATCCAGGCTCGCTGCTCCTGGGCGGGGCACGGGACATAACCGTCACCGCGGAGGCGTTCAACACACTGGAACTACCCGTTGCCAGTGTGCTGATCACCGAGAACTTGGTGAACTTCCTGGCTCTGCCCGATCAACCGGGCACCGTGGCCATCTACGGCGGCGGATATGGCTTTTCCTCGCTGCGGGATGCTGCCTGGCTGCGGGACTGCGAAATCCTCTACTGGGGTGACCTGGACACCCATGGTTTCCGTATCCTCGACCAGCTCCGGGCAGTCCACCCGCACGTAGTGAGCCTGTTGATGGACGAAGCCACCCTCCTGGCGCATCGAGATGTGTGGGGCACGGAGCCGTCGCCGTCCAAGGCGCCGTTGGGCCGGCTGACGGCGGAAGAGTCTGCCCTCTATACGGCGCTGGCCAACGACGCTTTCGGCGCCTCCATCAGGCTGGAGCAGGAGCTGATCAGCTGGGACTGGGCGCTTCGGAAACTCCATCGTTGAGCGGATGTAAATCCTTTATCGGCCAAGCCCGAGAAAGACCACAAGGGACTGCTCAACAGCGCGCATGGTCCTGGAATCAATCCTTCCAATCCGCTCTCCGAGGTTGGAGCGCCGTACCGTGGCCAGCTTATCCACCATGATTTGGCTGACCTGCTGAAGGCCGCTCAGGCGCCCGGGCTCTACGGTCAACCGCAGCAAGGGAGCGTCCGTCAACTGTGACGTCAGCGGCAAAAGGGTGACGGACTCCGACTCCGCAAACAGGTCGTCCTGGATGATCAGCGCAGGACGGGGCTTTTGGGCATAGGTGCCTCCCGAGACCGTCCAAAGCTCGCCACGATTCACTCCGGCCAGTCTTCCGATATCTGCTCGATGAAGTCCTGGTCGTCAGTAGCGCGGTCTGAAGCAGCGCTGCCTCCTAATCCAGCGCCGGCGAGTATGCGGTGAACCCCTCCCGCAGCCGGACCCCGGAGGAACCAATCATCAAAATGTCATCCCACAGCACCAGGAACGAACCCCGGTGCCGCCACCTCAGCAGGGACGGCAGCGGCCAGGGCTGCCGCAGGACCGTCCGCTCGTAGCCCAGGAACGAAGCCGCACTGTGCGGGCTGACCACGAGACCGAGCAGGCGCGCCTCGGCCAGAAGCTGCCCCGGCCCGCCGTCCACCACAAACCGCGCGTCGGCCACCCTGCCCAGGCGAGCGCCGCCGTCGTCATGGACATCCATGCCCAGCAGGTCACCGAGGATCATGGCGGCCTCCCGGGATCCGTGCGATGATCTTGTCCCGGATCCAGCGCTCCACCCAGCCGGCGTCCAGGTGCTCGCCGCTGACGCCCAGTTTCAGCACGACGCCGACGTCGGACACGTCCTTCCAGGGAATGCGGATCAGCCGGGACGACGGCGGCCTGCCGCCAAAGATGCGCGTCCCCAGCACCGGCCCGGTCAGCAGCGCCGTCAGGACCGGCGCGGGTGTGCCCGGTGCCAGCTCCACGTCCAAAGCAGGCCCGCTTAACTCAAGGTCGTCCACGGTGGTGACCGGGACGCCGTCGTTATCCAGGACCTGCCGGTCCAGCAGATGCAGCTGCGCATCCAGGAGGCGGCCCGCCACGGGCGGAGCAGGCGCGAGCCGGCGGGGCTTCACGATCCGGCTCCCGTCATGATCATCAGGGGAATCGCCGCCAGGGAGGCCGCCAGGATGATCACCAGGTAGACCATGGCCAGCACGTTGACCGGGCGGCCGTTGACATGTTGGCCCATGTATTGCGGATCGTTGGCCACAATCAGGATGGGGAGGTATGTCAACGGAAGGGCGATTGCGGAAAAGACCACCGAGTATTCGGTGACCAGCACCGGGTCCACGCCGGTAGCCAGGACCGCCAGCCCAATGAACAGGCAGATGATCATGGCCAGGTGGAAGCGGGCGGCCTGCGCCGGGCGGCGGAACTTGCCCCAGGACCAGCCGAAGAACTGGGCCAGGGTGTACCCGCTGGACAGGGTGGTTTCGAGGGCCGCGCCAAAGGTGGCGGCCACCAGGCCCACCAGCACAAATGCCAATCCCACCTTGCCTGCGCCTTCGGCCACCGGGAGGACCACCTGGGACAGTGACGTCACGGCGATCCCGGCCGGAAGGAGCACCACGGCGGCGCAGCCGGCGATTGCCACGGACAGCAGCCCGCCCAGCGGAAAGCCCACCAGCACGTTGACTCGCGACTGCACCAGGTCCCTGATGGACCACCCCTCCTCCACCGCTCCGGAGGAGAAAAAGAACACCTCGTACGGTGTCATGGCCGCGCCGAACAGGGCAATGGCGTAATACCAGTAGGTGGGCGCCGTTTCCTCGGCGGGTACGGCGGGCGCCAGGGCCTGCCCGGCGAGGCTCCCCCAGTCAGGTTTGAGCAGGAACAGTGCCACTGCAAACACGATCAGGGTCAGGCCCAGCAGCCCGGTGACGTTCTCCATGATGGAGAACTTGACCCGCCACACCACCAGCCACACGGCGAGCGCCGCCACCGGGATCCACAGCAGGTAGTAGACGCTGCTGGCCAGCTGGAGGGCCAGGGCCACGCCGCCGATTTCCGCCGTCACGGTCATCAGATTGATCAGGAACGACGCCGAGAGGTTGGCCAGCCCCGCCCGCGGCCCCAGCCGTTCACGGATCACCTCGAATGTGGCCCGGCCCGACGCCGCAGCCACCCGCCCGGACATGTTGGCGAACAGGCAGATGCCCAGCACGCCCACTCCCACCACCCATACCAGTGACAGGCCAAAGCGGGAGCCCACGACGGCGTTGGTCACCAGGTCGCCGATGTCCACAAATCCGCCGATCGCCGTCAGGATGCCAAGCGCGACGCCGAGGAGCCGCTTCATTTTCCGCCGCCCTTCGCCATCAGCGCGGACAGCCGGTCCGCCGCTGCGGCCAGCGCCCGATCGCCGTCGGGAAGGGAGGGACCGCCGTCGTCCGACGCTACGGCGTCCCGGGCGGTAGTGAGGCTGGCGGTGCAGCCATCCAGGACGGAAAGCGCCTCCTGGACTGACTCCCTTTCTTCTGCGCTGCCGGACGCCAGCCGGAGCACTGAGTTCCGGCTGGTCTGCAGTTCTTTGAGCGCGTCGTCCAATGCGGTGGCGGTGGCGGCTTTGGTGAGCTTGCCCGCGGAGTCCAGCCGGACTGCGAGCTGCGCGGTGGCCATGGCGGAGTGGCTGTCCTCGACGGCGGTGGAGATGGTGCTGCTTGCCCCGCCGCAGCCGGCGAGGACTGCCAGCACGGTGAGGCAGGCGGCGCACGTCAATCGCCCCTTCAGCACTGGTCCCCTCAGCACTGCGCGCCTCCAGCCTCCGGTGCTCACCCGGTGGTCTTAGCGCCCCTCAGCAAACCGCCGAATTAGTTGCCTTGAGCTAGGTATAGCACTCCGGGGACGCATGTGGCGGGGATTGAGCCGGGGAAGTTTTGATGGCCAGGGAGCAGCATCATCCGGCCCCAAAAATCTTCTGGCAACAACCCATCCCGGGTGCGCTGGACCGCGAATTGCTGGCATAAGCACATGGATCGGCAGGACGGGCTGATCCATACACATAGATCGCATTCAGGAGTTCACCATGGCAACACACACCAGCACCGGCATGGCAGCACGCACCAACGTCCAGAAGGCATCGATCGTTGTGGGGGCAGTGTTCCTGCTGGTTGGCGTCCTGGGCTTCGTTCCGGGCATCACCAGCAACTTCGACCAGCTGCACATCGCCGGCCACCACTCCGAAGCCATGCTGCTGGGCCTCTTCCAGGTCTCGGCCCTGCACAACATCGTCCACCTGCTCTTCGGCGCAGCGGGCATCGCACTGGCCAGGAGCGCCGCCGGCGCCCGCTCATTCCTGCTCTACGGCGGGGTCATCTACTTGGTCCTGTTCATCTACGGCCTGGTGGTCCCCCAGGATTCCGCCGGCAACTTCGTGCCCCTCAACGGCTTCGACAACATCCTGCACCTGCTGCTCGGCGTGGGGATGATCGCCCTTGCCGTGATCCTCACCAAGGGCCGCAACACCTCACGCGCCTAGACGTCCCCGCGGCAATCCGCCGCATCCGCACAGTTGATGGCCCCGGCCGCAGCTTCCGCTGCCGCCGGGGCTCTTCACGTTCCGGACGTGTCATGGCGGGCGTAGCATCCTCCCCATGGAACCAGTTCGGGCAATTCTTCTTCCCGGGAGCGTGCTGCCCGCCCAGCCGGCGTACGGCGCGCTGATCGAGGCTTTGGGGCCGGAAGTCCAGGCCGCCGCGAAGGACCTGGAACTCTACGCAGGTGACACTCCCCCGCCCGGATGGAGCCCGGACACCGAGATCGACGGCGTCCTGCACGAAGCGGATGCGCGGGGCTGGGACACGTTCCACCTGGTGGGGTATTCGGGCGGCGGATCGGCCGCTTTGGCCTTCACCGCGAAGCACGGCGGGCGCCTGCTCAGCCTGGCCCTGCTGGAGCCGGCGTGGGCAGGGAGCTGGGACTGGAGTCCCGCCCATGCGCAGCTGTGGAAGCAGTATGACCAGCTGGACGCGCTGCCGCCACAGCAGTTTATGCCCGCGTTTATGCGGCTGGGAGTTAAGCACGACGTCGTCCTGCCGCCACCGCCGCCGGGTCCCCCGCCGCCGTGGATGGCAAAGCGCCCCGCCGGCATCAGGGCGTTCGTGGAAACCTTCAAGTCCTATGATCTTGACCGTTCGCGGCTGGCCGCTTTCACCAGGCCGGTGCTCTTTATCCTTGGCGGGCTGAGCAACCCTGACGACTACGCCGACAATGCGGAGCGTCTCGCCAAGGTCTTCCCGGACTTCCGGCTTGAAGTATTTCCGCAGCGGCACCACTTCGACCCGCCGCACCGGATCGAGCCGGACCGGGTGGCAGCGTTGTTGCGGGAGCACTGGGAGCGGGCGGAGGGCCTAGCCGCATAGCCGGAATGGGACTTTCTACGGTTTGGAACGCGTACCCGAGTCCGTGCTTGTCCCGGTTGTTGGCACGAAGTTCCAGTCGAAGGACCCGTCCCCGTGCAGCGTCAGCCTAAGGAACCCGTGGGTGTCGCTGAACCGCTTCTCGATGTACCGCGGACTGCTGATAAAGGACCGGAGGCTGGTGCCGCCCGTCGAAACCTGGAACGCGGTCATCCCGTCATCGACGCAGTCGTCAGAGTTATTCACCGGGCATGACCGCTCGTAGTTGTGTTGTGACGCTGACAGGGTCAGCCGGACCCGGTACTTCCACATCACGTCGACCCAGGGCTTGTGGTCGGCGGCCCGCTCATGTTGGTCCGTGTTCGAGGTGAAATACGGTTCGTGGTACACCACGGCCAGGTGCTTGCCAGCCTCCTTGGCAGCGGCGAGGTCCTGGTCCAGCCAGGTGGTCAGCTCCCGGGCCCGCTTGGGGTTGTACTTCCACTGTGCGGAGGACAGGAACGCGAAATGCCAGTTCCCGAAGTCCTTCGAGTACGGTTCCCCGTTCGAGATCGAACCACGCTCCTGGTTGATCGCAGCCTTCTCCGGTGACCCAGGGCACCGGCCATCCATGAAGTTGTCCAGGTCTGCATTGCGTCCGGGTTCCCAGTCGTGGTTAGGGGCCGACACCCAGTACAACTTGGGCAGGGTGCCGCCCCACAGCGTCTTCCAGTAGTCCACGTAGTCTTTGCACCGCGCGGTGCTGTACTGAAAGTCCCCGAGCCCCAGGAAAGCGTCAATCTCGTTGTTCTCCACGAGCCGGGTGATCTCCGCAGCGTTCCGGCCTGACGGGCTGTCCGGGTCAACATTCCCGGCGTCGTTCATGTCGCCCACAGCGGCGATGTGGACATCAGGCACAGGAGACGCGGGCGGTTTGGGAGTGCCCGTGCACCCGGCGGCGGAGAACGCCAGAAGGGCTGCGAAGATTGCCGCCGCGCCCCGGAGGGATCTGCGGCGAGGGACTGCTGACTCCAACCGATACCCCCTTCGAGAAGCCGAACCGAGGCCTGGCGCGTGAACCACAGGCAAGGCCCGGCACCTTCAGTATTCCTCAGGCGGCATTCCCATGCACGGACTGGCTGTCAAGGCGCGCCGGGCTTGGGTAACGCTACTACCGGGGCCGCGGCTACCAACGCCGCCATCGCTTCCACTGCGGCTTCTTCGGCAAGCCCGTTGCTTTGGCAGAGGGAGTGCCAGGTCCAGAAAGAGACAGCGTGGCCAACAAGGGCCCGCAGGGTCTGGCTGTCCCGGTGGTCCGTAAAGGGCTCTGACAGTACGTCCCGAAAATGCTCATCACGGTCCTGCAGGCTGCGGCGCAGCCCCTCGGGCAGCACTTCCTTGTCCCGATAGAGCCGCAGGAGCATGTCTGCGCCGTCGCGGTAGAAACGGTATATATCGGACAGGCCCAGGCGCAGGCGGCAGTCCGGGTCTGCGGTCTTCGACCATGCCGCGGGGTCCGGGAGTTGTTGATTGGACCGCCAGTGAGCCGAACAGGCGTTGTAGAGATCAGCCTCGTCCGGGAAGTGCTTGTAAACGGTCAACCGGGTTACTCCCGCCTGCTCGGCAATCCCGGCAATCGTGGTGCGTGCCGGGCCGATGGTGGCGTGGAGGCGGGAGGTGGCCTCGACAATGCGTTGGCGCGTGCTGTCCATCTGGTCCGCGCGCTTGCGCATCTGATATTGCCGGGCTTTGGCTGAACGCTGCTGTTCACTCAAAGTATTGACTCAGCCCTTTCCCCTGCGGATAATTCGATATACACCAGTGTATATCCAAACTGGCGCCCACCAATTGTGAAAGGGATCCGTCATGGAACAAGATGAGGCTCCACGGCTGACTGTCGTGGAGCCGGGGCAGGGACGCGAAGCACCGCTGGGAACCATCGGCGTCGTATTTAAACTCTTCGGCGCAGACACCCATGAACAGCTATCCATCGTGGAGCATCCCTTCCCCGTGGGGGCTTTGGTGCCTCCCCACATCCACACGCGTGAGGATGAATACTCCATCGTTCTCGAAGGGGAAATCGGATTCCGGTCCGGTGAGCGGCAGGCCGTTCTGGGTGCGGGCGGATACATCACCAAACCTCGGAATGAACTGCACACCATGTGGAATGCCGGCAAAGTACCCGCCCGCATGATCGAGATCATCAGCCCTGCGGGTTTTGAACACTTTTTCTGGGGCCTCGCCGATCACCTCGAGGCCGGCCCCCCGGATCCCGGGCTCATCGAAAAACTTGCTGCCGATTTCGGGCTCCAGTTCGCCGAGGCACCATGGCTGCCCGACATCATTTCGCGCTACAACCTGACCCCGCCCCGCTAAAGAGCCCGGGCAATGCAGGCGCAAGCCCTCGGTCACCGGCTCCGGATGCGGCGCATGGTATCCGCCAACGTAAAAGCGCCGGGCTGGCTCTTCCCAGGCGGAATGGCCACGGCGTTCATTGTGTTTCTGCACGTCCTTGGATGGGGCGGCGTCCTACTGCTCGCTCCGCCCCCAAAGTCCGGACCAGGGTTCACCTTGGCCGGGCTTGGGCTGACGGCATACCTGTTGGGACTCCGCCACGCTTTCGATGCCGACCACATCGCCGCGATCGACGGGGTAACGCGCACACTGATTCAACAGGGCCGCCCCGCCGCATCTGTCGGATACTGGTTCTCCCTGGGCCACTGCTCATTGGTCTTTGTGTTGTCCGGACTGATAACGCTGGGAATCCACAGCTTTGCCGCCGCTCCATCCCTGGAGGGGGCCGTCCCCCAGGCGTTTGGGCCGGCAGGGGCGCTGGTGACAGGCCTGTTCCTCTACGTCATCGGCCTCGCCAATCTCAAAGCGCTGCTTGGCGCCTTCAGAAGGCAGGCCCCTCCCCGGGCAAGCCATGGCGAGGGAACATTTCCCGCAGTCAGAACGCCGGTAAGCATGCTGCTGTCCCGAACGTCCTGGGTGGTGGACAAGCCCGGCGGAATATTCCTGGTGGGAATGCTTTTTGGACTGGGGCTGGACACAGCCCTGGAGGTCGCCTTCCTTTGCGTTACGGCAGGAGGACTGCTGTTGACCGCCCCCTACGCGGGCCTGGTGCTGCCGGTTCTTTTTGCCGCCGGCATGATGCTGCTCGACAGCCTCAACGGCTGCTTCATGAGCGCCGCCTACAGTTGGGCCTCACTTCGGCCCGCAGGAAGGAGCTACTACAACGCCGTCGTCACGGGCATAGCGGTCGCGGCCGCCTTCGCGGTCGGATCCTTGCAGTTGGCGTCAGTCGTGGCGGGCGCTGCGTGACTCCATTGGATTCAGGCGGCTGACCGGCGACTGGATCCTTCGCTGTCCTGTTGTCCAACAAACCCGTCACACCGGTAGGCTGGAAATCCCAGACCCACGAAGCGAGGCATAACGTGCACCAGGACGCCGCCCGGTTCCTGTCCCAGCCGGTGGCCGCCCAGCCCGGCTCCCCCCTCCGCGTGGCGGTGTACTCCCGGATCGCCGAAGCCATCCGCAACGGCCTCCTCACGCCCGGCTCCATGATCCCCACCGAAACCGAACTCGGGGCGGACATGAAAGTCAGCCGCACAGTGGTCCGCGAAGCCCTAATGCTGCTGGAGGAGGACGGGCTCATCAGGGCGAGGCGCGGCGTCGGCCGTTTCGTCTCGGACACCCTCCCCCGCATCGGCATCGAACGCATCCGCCCCTTCGAGGAAGTCCTCGGCACTGCCGGACAACAGCTCGAGGTCAAGCGCGTCCAGGTTGTGCGCCAGCCCGCGTCCGAGTTCGCCGCGCCGGGCGTCGGCGTCGAGCCGGGCACCGACTGCTGGCTCTGGGAATCCGTCCTGATCCGCGACGGCGAGGCCATCGCCCACCTGCAGGAAAACATTTCCGCCCAGCCGGTCAGCCTCGGCACCGGCCCTGCCGCCCCTTTGGACATAGAGGACGACGGCGGAAGTACTTTGCTTGCCTCCCTCAACAAACAGCTGGGCCGGCTTCCCGGTCCGGGCGAGTGCCAGATCAGCCTGAGCCAGGTGGGGCCCAGCCGCGCCAAGCTGCTGGACCTCCGCCCGTCCGATCCTGTGCTGGTCCTCACCCAGTACGTCAGGTACGGCAACCAGCCCTTTTACCTGGCCAAATGCCTGGTGGCCGCACGGGCCGGGCACCTTTCCGTGATGCAGTCCCTCCAGTCCTGACGGGCACCGGCGTCCGGGTCTTTTGCCCGGGGGCTTATCGGCGGCCGAACTGCCCCTAGGTTCCAGCCGCATACACACGGACCCAGTCCACCCGCATCTCGCCGGGGCCGTCGGGAGTCCCGTCCGGGAACCAGTCCAGTTGCAGTGTCTGGTGCATTGACGCCGGAGGCTGGTGCGCGGGGTCGGTGTCCTCAAACCACTTCACGCCGTCGATGTAGCCGACCATTCCATTCGGCGACCAGTCAACCGCGTAGTTGTGGAACTGGGAAATGTCCAGGACCATGGACCCTGACGTCTGCGAGTTCGTGCATCCATAGTGGTGGAAGAACTTGATCAGGTTCCAGTCACCGGTGGTTTCCGCGTAGTCGATTTCCCCTTCACATGGCCAGTTTCCACTGTCCGGCCACAGAAGGGACACCAAACGGTATTCGTTGTCACCGGACCCCGCCGCACGGATCTCCCACCGCCCATACTTCTGGCGTGCGAACTTGGCGGACATGCCGGCGGTAGTTCCGTCCGGTGTCCCGGTGATGACCATCGTGGAACCATTCACGGCAGCCTGCTGCGGACTCCGGATACCGTTGCCTCCGTGCCCCAGGCTGTTGTAGACGTTCCACTTCGTGGCGTCCGGGGCACCTGCATAATTGAACTCGTCGCCGGCAACAGGGGCGCCCCAGCCATGGAGCACAGCGGCCTCGGTAGAGGAACCCGCGTCCGGCGCGGTGGTCACCACCAGCCGGGGCCGGAGGGTGGAACTAGGGGATTCCTTTGATTTGAACCCGATCCACTTCTGCGCTCCGCTTTCCAGCTTGAAGTTCTGTTCGCCTCCATTTGCGCTGACGCCCTGGGTCACATCCCATTCAACCCAGGAGCCCGTGCGGAAGCCTCCGGCTCTCCCCAGCCATGTCCCGGCCGCAGGTGCGTTATTCCAGGTGAGCCCACGTTCGGTCCAGCCCCCGGACGTGGTGGAGACATCCACGAACTGGGTGGACGTGGCAGACGCCTCCGAATACGCCCGCAGTTTGGCCGAAACAACGTGCTGGCCGGCAGGAACCTGAACGTTGAACCGCAGGAACGTGTGCCGCCAGATGCCCGCGCGGCCCTCGGTAGACAAGCGGGCGCTGGTCCCGAAGTTCGTCGCCGGCCTGTCCCGCTGAGTGTAGGTGTCCATGGTGGCCACCGAGGTGATTGTTGCCGCATTTGCCGTTGTGGGTGCCATGATGGCGAACCCAGCCAGCAGACAAAGGGAGGAGGCTATGGCCAGGCATCTACGCCGGAACGTCAACCCGCCGCCTGACAAGGCTGAAGATCGTCTCAGACCCCAAGGCAGGGGGTTTGCGAAGCCAGCGGACGGAGCATTCATTTTGATCGCTGTTTCTACTGGGGACTTATGCATCGAACTGACAAAGCGATGGCCGGCCCAGAAACAACCACCGCCACATGCCAGGTATGCAAAGCGTAGGCCGGGTGCTAAAAGGTGCGCAATCAATCCCCTATACCCAATTCCTGGGAGTGACTAAATCCCTGTACCGGGCGGTGAAATGTACTTACGCCCCCAGCAAACCGGAGCCCATTGTGTCCCATTGCGGGCAGCGGCTACGATGCTGGCGGGGAGAGGGCCTGGTCTGCCATAACGAGCGCAAAGGGGCCCACCAATGACCGACTTCTTCACCATGCAGCCCGGCGAGACAGCAGCTCCGCTGCCAGCCGGACCCATCCTGTGCGGCGGGACCGCCGGCATGCGGCGCATTCACCGCTTTTTCCTGTGGGCCTATGAGGAGGCGCCCGGGCTGGTGCGCTCCGCCGCAGCCGGAGACACTGCCCGCGCAGCCTACGTGGGCGACGTGCTGGGAAACTTCGACAAGGTGCTCCACATCCATCACGAAGGCGAGGACCTGCTCATGTACCCGCCGATGAAGGAGCGGGCACCGGCCTGCGCGCTCCACGTGGCGCAGATGCTCGAGCAGCACCGGCAGGTCACCCAACGCCTCGAGGCCATCGAGCCGCTCCGCCTGCGCTGGATGCAGACGGCAGACGCCGAAACCGGCTCAGAACTCGCTGCACGCTACGAAGACCTGAAGGCCGTCCTCAACATCCACCTACGCCGCGAAGTCACCGAGGTGATGCCGGTGGTGGACAGGGTGCTGACGGAGAAGGAGATGAAGACCGCCGCGCAGCACGGGATCGACCAGCTCGACAAGAAGTTCCTGGTGGGATACCTCGGGATGGTGCTGGCCACGAATCCGCCCGCGGACCGGAGGGAAATGTTTAAGGAAATTCCCCCGCCGGTCCGCCTCGCCTACCGTCTCTTCGGGCGCAGGCTGTACCGGAAACAGTACGCCACGCTCTTCCCCGGCCGCCCGGTCCCCGAGACGCTTTAGACGGCCGATCCCGCTGAGGCGAGTGCCGCCGTCGTGGTTTCGACAGGCTCAACCACCGGGGGTACAGGCTCAGCCACCGGGGGTCCAGGCACAACCGCCGGGAAGTAGGTCAACAGCGTCTCGACCAGGTGCGGGGCGAAGTCCTCCTCGAGCGAGAGCACCACGCGGCAGCGCGCGCCGCGCACCTTCGGATAGCCGGCGTACAGGCCGCGCATGTCGCAGATGGTCTGCCCGCGGCCGGGACCGGAAGAGGTGTCGACGGCGGCCCGCACCACGGGTGCCACCGCGGCGTGGGCCCCGCCTACCGCGAGCGCCGCCGCCAGCGGATCGTGCATGGCGGAGCAAGGCCGGCCATAGATGCCCTCGTAGAACCGGAAGTAGTAGCCCAGCATCTCCCCCAGCGCCTGAGCCACCGGGGAAGAAGATGCCAGCAGCTCCTGCCGGTGCGTTTCCTCCAGGACAGAGGCCATGGTCACGTCCAGCGGCACCAGAGTGATGTCCCAGTCGGCGGCCAGCACCAGGGCGGCGGCTTCGGGGTCGTTGTGGATGTTGGCCTCAGCCACCGGCGTGATGTTGCCGGGAGCCAGGGCGGCCCCGCCCATCACCGTGATGGACTCCACCAGGGACGGCAGGGAAGGCTCCAGCCGGAGGGCCTCGGCGATGTTGGTCAGCGGGCCGATCGCCAGGACCTTCAACGTGCCAGGGTACAAACGGGCAAGCCGCACCAGCATCTCCGCCGCGGACTCCCCCGCAACGGAAGCGGCCGCCGTCGTCAGCGCCACCTCGCCGATCCCGTTCCCACCGTGCACCCACGGCGCCCCGCCGCCGAACGAACCGGCGAGGGGGTCATGCGCGCCGAGCGCCACAGGGATGTGGGCGTGGCCGGCGAGCTGGAGCAGGTCCAGGGTGTTGCGGGCGCCGACGGCGGCACTGACGTTGCCGCTGACGGTCCCGATGCCCACCACATCGGCGGCGGGGGCGGCCAGCAGGTAGGCCAGGGCGAGGGCGTCGTCGATTCCGGTGTCGCAGTCCAGGTAGAACGGGGAGGTGGCGGTCATGATGGTGGTTCTCTTTCGGTTGAAGCGGGTTAGACGGTCTCGCCCTTGGGGGCGGCGACGAAGAGGCTGACGATGAACGCGGCGGCGGTGATGGCCACCGAGATCCAGAGGGCGCTGGCATACCCGGCGGCCGTGGCCTGGGCGGCGAAGGGCGCCACGAGGACGACGCCGAGGCTCGCCCCGATGCCGAAGGACGCACCGTTGATGCCGGGCAGGGCGGCCGGGGCTTCCTTGGGTGAGAGGAGCACCGAGAGTCCGTTGATGGCGGTGAGGAACAGTCCGTTGTAGAAGATGCCCAGGGCTGCGACGGCGATCAGCACCGCCGTCTGGTTGGTGGAGAAGGTGGCGGCAGCGATGGCGCAGGCGAGGCTGAGCCCCGTGCCAAACCGGAGGGTCTTGATCCAGCCGCGACGGTCGGCCAGCCAGCCGGCCAAAGGTGCGGCGAAAACGCCGATGAGCGCGGCCGGGGTGAGGAACAGCAAAGCCGAGACGGACGCGGTCAGCCCGAATCCGCCGTCGGGATCCTGGCTGAGCAGCACCACGGTGAAGTTGATGATGGCGAAGATGCCGGCCAGGGTGAGGACGGTGGTGGCGATGACCGGCCACACCTGGCGTGAGCGCAGGTGGTGGACGGCGATCAGCGGGTTGCTGCGGCGCTTCTCGATCAGCCAGAAGGCGGCGAAGGACGCGATGGTGCCGGCCAGCAGGATCAGGGTGGAGGGTGCGGTCCAGCCTGCTGCCGAACCCCCGGAGACGAAGTAGGTGATGAACACCAGGAACAGCGAGAGGGACCCGGCGCCCCACCAGTCCATGGCGCCGCGGACACCTGCGGGACGGCCCTTGGGCACCATTTTGATGATGCACGCGGCCGCGATGGCGGTGAGGACCAGGACGACGCCGAAGATGGACCGGAAGCCGAGCGTCTCGGCCATCAGCCCGCCCACGTAGCCGTCCACGCCGCCGATTCCGCCGTTGATGGCCGCGATGATGCCCACGGAGGTGCCGAAGACCTTGGCCTGGAGGTTCTCGCTGAGCACGATATAGGCGAGCGCGAAGACGGCGCTGGAGACGCCCTGCAGGAACCGGCCGGTGATCAGCAGCGGCAGGGTGGGGGCGGTGATGCAGAGAATGGTCCCGGCACCCATGATGCCGAGGACCAGGAGCAGCGCGGCGCGGCGGCCGATGAAGTCGCTCCACCGGCCGATCACGGGCCCGGCGATGGCGCCGGCCAGGAAGAACATGGACTGGACGGGGGCGGCGCTGTCCGCGCCCTGGCCGAATTCGGCGGCGATCTGCGGCAGTGCAGGGGTGACCATGCTGGCGTTGAGCTGGAAGGACAGCACGCCGAGCAGGAGGGTTGAGATCAGCAGGGCTGCGCGGCGGCCCTGGAATGTGGGGGCATTCGTTTCATGGACGACGGCGGCGTCGGCGGCTTGGGCGGGAGGCGCGGCTGCCGCGGGGGTTGGGGTGTTCACATCAAACTCCTTTGTTTTGGGCTTACTGCCTTGTGGATGTGAGTTGTTATACAACCATGTATGACTGACAAGTACAACAGTGCCGTACACTATTTCCTAATCCGGCCGCTTCCGGCTCCTCCCCCGTAAGGAATCTCATGAGCAACCAACTTCCTGCCCTCACCGTTGTGGGCAGCATCAACCTGGACCTGATCGCCACCGCCCAGCGGCTCCCCACCGCTGGCGAAACCATCGGCGATGCCGTCCTGTCCGAGCAGCCCGGCGGCAAGGGGGCCAACCAGGCCGCAGCCGCCGCCCGGCTGGGCGGCAGCGCACGCATGGTCGGCGCGGTGGGCAGCGATGCACACGGCCGGCTGATGCTGGACGCCCTGGCGAACGCCGGCGTCGACACTGCCGACGTGGCCGTCCTGCCCCAGCCGACGGGGACGGCCCTCATTGTGGTGGACCGCGACGGCGAGAACCAGATCGTGGTGTGCCCGGGCGCCAACTCCCATCTGTCGTTGGAAGGCGTCGAGTTCGGCCCGGACGAGGCGGTGCTGTGCCAGCTGGAAGTGGGCCTGCCGGTGGTGCTGGAGGCTGCCCGCCGGTCGACGGGCTACTTTGTGCTGAACGCCGCGCCTGCCATGGACCTGCCGGCGGAGCTGCTGGAGCGCTGCGACCTGGTGATCGTGAACGAAAGCGAGTACGCCCTGATCCCCGCCCTCGCGACGGCGAAGCTGGTGGCGGTGACGTACGGCGGCGAAGGCTCGGCCATGTTTGAGCACGGCAGGAAGGTAGCCGAGGCACCGTCGGCGTCAGTGGCGGTAGCCAACACCATCGGCGCCGGTGATGCGTTCTGCGCCGCCCTGGTCCTGGCGCTGCAGCAGGGACTGGACTACGCCCGGGCACTGGCTGTGGCCAACGCGGTGGGCGGGGACGCAGTGGGCGATCCCTCGTCACAGCCGGGACTGGCACGGCTGGGTCACTATGTCGAGCGGACTGCCGCGACCGCAGGCGCGCGGTGAGCATCGCATTCAGGCTGGCGGCGCCGTCGGACTTGCCGGAGGTCCGACGCATCACCCGCGACGCGTACCTGGCGGCTGGTCACTTCGCGACGGACCATCCGTACATGAGCGTGCTGGAGGACGTGGAGCACCGGGCCGAGCATGCGCAGGTGTGGGTGGCGGAAGCCGCCGGGCGGGTGGTTGCTGCGGTGACGCTGACGTTTGCCGGCGAGCCGTACAGCGAGATCGCCCTGGACGGTGAGCTGGAGTTCCGGATGCTGGCCGTGGACCCGGCCTGCCAGGGCAATGGCCTGGGCCGCGCAGTGGTGGGCAAGGTGGTGGAGCACGCCAGGCAACTGCCCGGCGTCGAGGCCATCAGCATTACCAGCGCCACGTTTATGGAGCGCGCCCACAGGCTGTATGAGTCGTTCGGCTTCCGGCGCGCACCGGAGCGGGACTGGTACGTGCCCGGCGAGGACGTGCTGCTGTGGGTGTTCACACTCGAGCTGTAACCCGGTGGTTGAGCCGGCCCCACGCCCGCAGGGTTCCCTGGCCGAGCTTGCGAGGTTAGGGGGTGGGTGGGGAGCGAAACCTCGGTGCGTGAGCTTGTCGAAACCGAGCCTGTCCAAACCCGAATCCGCACCCCAAAACGGGCACCAGCTAGGTAAAATGGGTCATGGTGTTCATCGGGCTCCTACTGTGGGTAGTTTTCCTTTTCGCCGCCATGGTCCTGTTCGGCATTATCTGGACGGTATCCAAGATCGTCCTCTGGCTGATGGACCTGAAACCACTGCCTTCCGGGCCAATAAACCGACTGAACGCGCCGTCGCAGCCGCCCGTCCGGCAGAGGCCGAACGTGCCCCACGCGCCAGTTCAGCGGAGCGTTGCCCAGGTCCCAGACCGGCCGGCTGCCGATACCCACGCCGGAACGGACATCTGGCCCAAATGGACTGCGTCGTATAGGCGGTACGTGGACCAAGAGAAGTCCCTGTGGCAGGAGCAGTTCGACTCGCTGAACTTCCGGGAGTAGGGCACGGTCCGAGCAGCAGCAACCGTACAAGCGCCGGCACTTATCTGAGTCTCCGGAACCGGCCACACTTGCCAGGCTTCCTCGGCTTATCGGACGATGAGCGAACTGGCTTTCCGCATCGCCGAGCTAACCCCGGGTGTGGCCTGGGGCCTTTTAACTTTGGCGCGCCCACGCGCACTGGAGGTATCGAGGTCAGTGAAACGTTCCATGACATCCTCGAATTTCAGGCCTCGAGCTGTCGTTTGAGGTTCCCGACAACCTCTTTGTTGTTCCGCGGCACCATAAAAGCCATCACCGGCGCCATCAGTATCTTCAGTCCGGCGGGATGCAACTCAACGGAACGCGTGAACCTGGTCCCTTCCCCGGCAGGCTCGATGTTGTAGGAGATGGTTGGCTGAAGTCCCCCGAATTCGCCCCGGTACACCACGCGCGCATCCTGCTGGACGTCAATCGCGGTCAAGGTTCCGTCAGTGGTTCCCATGAACGGCTTGAACTTGAGCGGATACGTCTTGCCCACCACCGGAACAGGATCCGTCCCCTGGGGCACGGAGTCAACGTCCGTGTGCCACTTGGGTTCATTCCGGAGGTCCGCGACGAACCGGAACACCTCCTGCGGCTTCCGGGCAAGAATGACCGTTTCTGAGGACTTGACCACGATTTCCTCCTCGGCTTTGCTCGGCGCATCGACTGATTCCCGGGCGGATTTCCGGCCGAAGCTGCCCCTATTCGTTGTTTTACGCTCGCCTACCTGCACCGTCAACATCGGTTGGTTGCGAAAGAAATGGGCCGCACGAAGCAATGAAAAAGCACCCGCTTGGAAGCTTCCGCCGGGCTTCCGACACGCCGTCGGGCCGCTCAGGACATCGGGCGCCTTCACAAACTCTCTGCGCGTTGTGCGCATTGAGGCTTGCGCTAAACGCGCATCACTGTTTATGATCTTAATCATGCTTCGAGCCGAGCGCTCGACCCCTCTCCCCCAACAACAATGAGGTTGCAACATGTCTGTCCCCATCAAGGCCACCATGGAAAAAGTCCCCGGCGGCATGATGTTGATCCCCCTGCTCATCGGTGCCATCCTGGGCACCTTCGCACCGGACTCCGCCAAATTCTTCGGCTCGTTCACCGGCGCGCTGTTCACCGGCGGCACCACTATCCTGGCCGTGTTCTACGTCTGCATGGGTGCCAGCATCGACATCAAGGCCACCCCGTACATCCTGAAAAAGGGCGGCGTCCTGTTCGGCAGCAAGGTCCTGTTCGCCGTCATCATCGGCGTCATCGCCGGCCGGTTCATGGGTGAACTTCCCATCGACGGCGGAATCCTCAGCGGCCTGTCGGTCCTGGCCATCCTGGCCGCCCTGAATGACACCAACGGCGGCATGTACATGGCCCTCATGGGCCAGTACGGCAAGCCCAAGGACGTGGCCGCCTACTCCGTCATGACACTGGAATCGGGCCCCTTCCTGACCATGGTCACCCTCGGCGTCGCCGGCCTCTCTGCCTTCCCGTGGCAGGCCCTGGTGGGTGCCATCATCCCCCTGCTCCTCGGAGCCATCCTTGGCGCGCTTGACCCGGCCATGCGCAAGTTCCTCTCCTCCGCGGCCCCGGTCCTGATTCCGTTCTTCGCCCTCGCATTGGGCTTCGGCCTGAACCTGGGACAGGTAGTCAACGCAGGGCTGCTGGGTGTCGCACTTGGCCTGTTCGTGCTGATCGCCGGCGGAGCTGTCCTCTTCTTCGCTGACAAGCTGACGGGAGGCTCCGGCATTGCCGGCCTGGCAGCGGCCACCACCGCGGGCAACGCCGCCACGGTTCCCATGCTGGTAGCGGCAGCCAACCCTGCCTACGCTCCCGCCGCCGGACCTGCCACCGTGCTGGTTGCCGCCTCCGTGGTGGTCACGGCCATCGGCTGCCCCCTTGTGGTTGCCTGGTACGCCAAGCGCCTCAAGAACAAGGAAGCCGCAGCATCAAAAGAGGTTTCACACGCAGTATGAACACCAACGCAGCCACGCGGTGGGCAATCATCGCCGATGACCTGACGGGGGCGGCCGATGCGGCCGCCGCCTACGGTACCACGCACAGCAGTTGCGTCATCCTGGACGTCGAGTCTGCCTGGCCCGACGCTGAGATCCTTTCAATCAATACCGAGAGCCGTTACCTGGCTCCCGCGGAAGCCGCCGCGGCCGTCACGACGGCGGCACGGCGGGCCCTTGGGCAGCAGCGCCAGGTCTTCAAGAAGATCGACTCCCTGCTGCGGGGCAATGTGGGTGTGGAAGTCGCGGCAACACTGGCGCAGCTGACCGGTCGTCGGGGCATTGGCCTCGCCGTTGTAGCTCCCGCCTTCCCGGGCACGGGAAGAACCACCCAGGGCGGCGTGGTCCACGTCAACGGCGTCCGGAACTCCGAAGGGAACTTTGGCGGTGACGTCGCCGGAGCACTGGCTGCCGGTGGGTTGACCGTCGAGGCAACCGGCGTGGCCGGACGCAACCCCGAGGAACTGGCGCGGCACCTCCGCGAGGTGCAGGAACGCGGGACTGACGCCGTCGTACTGGACGCGGCTTCCGATGACGACCTGAAAACGATCGCGGCGGCTGCGGAACTGCTCGACTTCCGGACGCTCCTCGTGGGCTCCGGCGGACTGGCGGGGCACATTGCTGCGCGTGAGGGCGGAACGGCTGCGCGGAATGCGCAGGAACGGCACATAAGCCGCACCCTAACGGTGATCGGCAGCTACTCCAGCCTTGCCCGGCAGCAAACCCAGGCACTCGTGGAGGCCGGCGCGGAACACATCACGCTGGACCACGCCGCGCTGGACGATACGGCAATCCCCCGCCTCGTTGCCCAGGCGATGGCCCGCACGGACGTGGTGCTGACGCCGGATCCGATGGGCACCGTGGACAAGTCGCAGGCTCTTGTGGTGGCAGAAGCTCTGGCCCGCGCCACCGCTGCCGGCATCGGGCACTGCGACGCCCTCGTCATGACCGGCGGGGAAACCGCCACCGCTGTCCTGAAGGCCCTCGGCGCCGGCAGCTTCACGGTCGTCGGGGAGATCGAACCCGGCGTCGTCATGAGCGAGCTGCCCGAGCCACTCCCCTTGCTGGTCACTAAGGCCGGCGCATTCGGGGACGCCGGTACGCTGGCCCGGACCAAACAATTCCTTACTGGCACAACGACTGAAATGAGTATCAAATAATGGGACGCCCGATTGTTGCCATCACCATGGGCGATGCGGCCGGCATCGGTCCGGAGATCATCGTCAAGGCCCTGGCTGACAACGAACTGCGGTCAAAGGCCCGCATGCTCGTCATCGGCGACCTCCGCCGGCTGCAGCTTGCCGCGGATATCGTCGCCAGCCCGCTGACCCTGCGCAAGGTCGCCGAACCGTCGGAGGCCCTGTTCGACGAGGGCACCATCGACGTGCTGGATATCGACTGCATCCCGGAGGACCTCGCGTGGGGCGAGCTGTCCGCCGCGGCCGGCCACGGCTCCTACCTGTTCATTGAGAAGGCCGTTCAGCTGGCCATGCACAAGAAGGTGGATGCGATCTGCACGGGCCCGCTGAACAAGGCCGCCCTGCACGCCGCCGGCCACAAGTACCCGGGCCACACCGAACTCCTCGCCGAACTGACCGGCACCGAGGAAGTTTCCATGATGCTGACCGCCCCGAAGATGCGCGTCATCCACGTGACCACCCACATCGGCCTGATCGATGCGATCGCAAAGATCAACGGTGACCTTGTGTACCGGACCATCAAGCGCGGACACGAGCTGCTGCAGGCCTCCGGCATCGAAAACCCGAAGATCGCCGTGTGCGCCATCAACCCGCACGCCGGCGAAAACGGACTGTTCGGCTATGGCGAAGAAGCCGAGAAGATCCAGCCGGGCATCGAGAAGGCCCAGGCTGATGGCATCAACGCCTTCGGCCCGCTCCCGGCGGATACCCTGTTCTTCCTCGCCGGCCGCGGCGACTTCGACCTGGTGGTGGCCCAGTACCACGACCAGGGCCACGGCCCGGTGAAGGTCCTGGGCCTGGAAAACGGCGTGAACATCACCGTGGGCCTGCCCGTGGTGCGCACGTCCGTGGACCACGGCACCGCCTTCGACATCGCCGGCAAGAACATCGCCGACCACGAGTCGCTCCTTGAGGCACTGCGGCAGGCAGTAGACCTGGCGCCGGCCCGGGACGAGGCACTCTAACCACCCTGCAAGAGACAAAACGGCCGGTCAGCGTAGTATTGCTGACCGGCCGTTGCCGTTGGTTGAGCTTGTCGAAACCAAACACGTCGAAACCCCAAGCCGGAACTAGCATGGGTACCACTGCCACCGCCATGCCCACGGGAAGGAGACCGGGAATGCTGAGCGCAAACGCGCGGCGCGAGGAGATTTACCACCTTGCCGTCACCACCGGTTTGGCTTCCGTGGAGGAGCTCTCCGCCCGGTTCGAAGTGACAGCTTCCACCATCCGCCGCGATCTCGCGTTGCTGAACGGGCAGGGCCGGCTGGCCCGCACCTACGGCGGCGCCATGGCCCTGGGCGCGCACCCGGAGGCGTCCCTGCGGCAGCGCACCGGTGAGGCGTTCGAGCAGAAGCACGCGATCGCCCGGTGGGCGGCGTCCGTGATCCGCCCCGGGGAGAACATCCTGCTCGACGCCGGCTCCACCGTGGGTGCCCTGGCCCACGAACTGCGCGGGTTTGAGAAGCTGTCCGTAACGACGCCGGGCATCAATACGATGCAGGAGCTGGCCGAGTCTGAGGGCATCGAGGTGGACTGCCTGGGCGGCCGGCTGCGCAGTGTTTCGCAGAGTTTTGTCGGACCCCTTGCCGAGGTGGCGCTGGAGCGGATGAGCTTCGACCGGGTGTTCCTCGGCGCCGACGCCGTCACCGCAGAGGACGGCATCTGCGAGGCCGACCACGCCCAGACCCGCCTCAAGGAGCTCATGGCCCGCCGCGGCCGGGACGTGTACGTGCTGGCGGACTCGTCGAAGCTTGGGCTCCGGCCCTTCCACGCGTGGGCACGGCTGGCACTCCCCTGGACCCTGGTGACGGACGACGGCGCCGACCCCGCCCAGGTGCAGAAGTTCCGTGAGGCCGGCGTACAGGTTGAGGTGGCCTCCGTCGGTGGTTGAGCTTGGGCATACGCCCGCAGGGTCCCTGTCCGAGCTTGCGAGGTTAGGGCGCGGGCGGGGAGCGAAACCAGAGCCACTGGGTACGCTGCTGCTACAACGATTGAAACCCCCAACCAGAATGGAGACGCGCTTGCACGCCGTGCTCGAATACACCTACGCAGACAACTACCTTGAGTCCCGCGAACAATACCGCCCGGACCACCTCAGGGCAGGGTGGGAAGCAGTCGAACGCGGCGAGCTTCTGCTGGGCGGGGCAGTTGGCGAAGGTCCCTTCACCGGGCTGCTCATCTTCACCGGCGAGAACCCAGTCGAGGCCGCCCAAGCTTTTGCAGCCGCTGACCCCTACGTGATCAACGGCGTCGTGACCTCGTGGACCGCCCGCCCATGGACAACAGTGCTCGGAAACGAAGCGGCCGCACCCGTTCGCCCCTAAGTCCAGCCCGCCACACCTGATCTTGCGGCGGCAGATGACCATCCCGAAGGCACAGCCGACGGCGAGCCAGGAGGGGTGCTCCACTCCCCCTTGTGCCTGTACAGTTCGGGCGTAGGGTACTGCCATGGAACCGTATCGGGTCATCCTGCTTCCCGGCTCAGTGCTCCCCGCGGACTTGGCTTATAGAGCCCTGATTCAAGCCCTGGGACCGGAGGTGCAGGCCGTCGCCAAAGACCTCGAGCTCTACAAGACCGATGAGCCGCCTGCGGACTGGACCCTGGACACCGAGGTGGACGGCGTCCAGCGCGAAGCCGACGAACGGGGCTGGCAAACATTCCACCTCGTCGGCTACTCCGGTGGCGGCGCCGTCGCACTTGCGTTCGCCGCCAAACATCCCGATAGGCTGCAAAGCCTGGCCCTGCTGGAGCCCGCCTGGGCGGGCAACTGGGACTGGAGCCCTGCGTACACGCGCCACTGGAAGCAGTACCAGGAGCTGGAGGCCCTTCCTCCCGAGCAGTTCATGCCCGCCTTCATGCGTCTGCAGGTGAGGCCCGACGTCGTCCTTCCGCCGCAGGAGCCCGGTCCGCCGCCGCCGTGGATGGCCAAGCGGCCCGCTGGGATCAGGGCGTTCCTGCGCAGCTTCAAAGAATATGACCTGGACAGGGCACGGCTGGCCGCTTTCGACCGGCCGGTGTTCTTCGCCCTGGGCGGCTTGAGCCATCCGGACGACTACGGGGAAATTGCAGCCCGGCTGGCCAGGGTCTTCTTCCCGGACTTCCACCTGGAGGTGTTTCCCCACCGCCACCATTTCGATCCGCCGCACCGGATCGAGCCCGACCGGCTGGCAGAGGGGCTCCGGCGGCACTGGGCGTCGGTGGAAGCTGGCACTCCCGCCGCATAGAAGCAAACGGCTGAACGGCTTCGGCAACATCCTGCACCTGCTGCTCGGCGTCGGGATGGTGGCTCTGGCCCTGATCCTGCCCATCCTCTATGCCGGACGCCCCGATGCGCCGGACGCCTCAAGGACCTGCTGCAGCCCGGTGATGGGCATGTCCGGGAACTCTGCGCGCCCCGGCCCAAACTGGAACGCGGCTGCCCCCGAGTCTTCCCAGACGGCCGCCCCTGCAATCCTGGCAAGGAACGGCGAAACCGGGCGCGCGGCCACGGACAACAACCAAATGGCGGCGACTGGAATGCGTTGAACGGATCCGTGGCCGGCCTGGGCGAGCAGAGCCTCCGTCACCTCATTTGCAGTGAGCGTCTGCGAACCCCACTCGATGACGCGGTTCCGCAGCGCCGGGTCTCGGAGGGCACGGACCACGATGGCGGCCGCGTCCCGGACCGAGGTATAGGTCACCGCGGCGGACCCCGAGCCAAACACGGGCAGCTTGCCCTTCGACTCAAGCGGCGGCCTCATGATCTCCAGCCGCTGTTCCAGGAGCGCGCCGATCCGGACAATCGTCCAGTCCATGCCGGATGAGCGGACCGCGTCCTCCGCCGCCGCCTTGCAGCGCAGAAAATCAATGGGCCCGTCCGCGGCGGCACCGGGCATGGACATCATCACCACGTGCCGCACTCCGGCGGCGGCTGCGGCGCGGACCAGCCGGATGGCGCCGTCGCGGTCAACCGCCCGCGGGTTGGAGTCCTTGATCCCAAATCCCGAGGCCGTGAACACCACTTCCGTGCAGCCGGCCACCGCTTGCCGGCAGTCTGCGTCGGAACCGAGGTCCCCGCGGAGGAGTTCGACGCCGTCGCCCATCTTTTGGGGGAAAGGCTGGGACTTGCCCCGGGCCATGATGCGGACCTGGTGCCCGGCGGCGAGGAGCAGGGGAACCACCGCGCGGCCCAGGCGGCCTGTGCCGCCGACCACCAGGATCATGGCCGGTCACCTCCGGCTGCCCCCTGGACTGCCTCCCGGACGGCTTCGTTCACGTCACCGGAGTCGTGATCCACGGGTTCGAGGTAGAACTGGGCCGCGCCGATTTTGTCGTCGCGGAGCGTGAAGATGGCCACCCCTGCGGCGCGCTGGACGGATCCGTCCGGCCGGGTGCCCCGGTTGCTCCATTCCATCCAGAGTTTGCCGTTCGGGCCGGTGGCCGCGTCGTGGACGGTAAGGGTGAGGTCCGGCAGGCCGGCGAAGAGCGCCGTCCAGTTCTTCCGGACCTGCGCCGAGCCCGTGAAACTGCGGGCCGGGTGGACGGGGGTGGTGTTCCTGTAGTCCTCCGCGAACTCGGACACCAGTGCCTCAAGGTCATGGCGGTTGGCCGCAGCCAGCATGCGCCGCACCGGGCCTTCGGGGACGCGCTCGATTCCTGAAGCGTCCATGATGTGCTCCTTAGCCTCCGTCCCGGGAGGCGGAGTGGCTGGTAAGCCGTATCTGATACAGTGAGCTGTATCAAACTGATACAAGGAGCTTAAGCCCGATGGGACCCGCGGTCAACGGTGCGCCACCCCGCTCCCGCAGCTACGACGCCCGGGGCCGGCAGGAGGCGGCCGAGGAGGCCAGGAAGCGGGTGCTCGCCTCCTCGCGCGCGCTGTTCCTGGCCCGCGGGTACGGCCGGACCACCATCGCCGCCATCGCCCACGCGGCCGGCGTCTCCAAGGAATTTATCTACAAGGGGTTCGGTGGGAAGCCCGGGCTGGTCCGTGCGATCTTCGAGCAAAGCCTGCTTGGAGCCGGGGGCCCGCCGGCGGAAGAGCGGTCGGACCATGCGCAGGCCACGGCCACCGATCCCCGCGAACTCATGGAGCAATTCGGCCGGTTCATCGCAGAGATCAGCCCGCTGGGCTCGCCCGTCTACCTCCTCATCAGGGACGCCGCGGCGAGCGGGGACCAGGATATGCTCGGGCTCCTGCGTGACGTGGATGACGAGCGGTACCAGCGCATGCTGCACAACGCGCGCCAGGTGCTCGGAAGGGGATTCCTGCGGCCGGGCCTGACGGTGGAGGAGGTGGCCGACGTCTTCTTCATGTGCACCTCGCCCGAGCTCTACGAGACCCTGGTCCTCAAGCGCGGCTGGAGGGCGGAGCGCTTCGGGACGTTCATGGCCAGGACATTGGCGGCGAACCTCTTACCGGACAGATAAAGTCGGCAGGCGCGATCAGCGCCAGCCGAGCTGCGGGGCCACATCCTTCAGGATCGACTCGATAACGTGCGCGTTGTAGTCAACGCCCAGCTGGTTCGGGACCGTGAGCAGCAGGGTGTCTGCCGCGGCGATTGCCTCGTCCTCGGCCAGCTTGGCAGCCAGCTCGTCCGGGGCACCCGCGTAGGACCGGCCAAAAACGGCACGCGTTTTCTCGTCAATGTTGCCTACCTGGTCTGAGCTGTAGCGGTCGCGGCCGAAGTATTGCCAGTCGCGCTCGTCCGTCAGGGCGAAGATGCTGCGGCTGACCGAAACGCGCGGCTCCCGCTGGTGCCCTGCTTCCTTCCACGCCTGCCGGTAGAGCTCAATCTGCTCGGCCTGCTGGACGTGGAACGGCTTGCCGCTCTCGTCGTCCTTGAGCGTGGAGCTTTGCAGGTTCATGCCGAGCTTGGCCGCCCAGACAGCCGTGGCGTTGGAGCCGGAACCCCACCAGATGCGGTCGCGCAAGCCCTCGGAGTGAGGCTCGATGCGCAGCAGGCCCGGAGGGTTCGGGAACATCGGGCGCGGGCTCGGTTGCGCGAACCCCTCGCCGGTGAGCACCTCAAGCAGGCGCTCGGTGTGCCTGCGGCCCATGTCCGCATCCGACTCGCCCTCGGCGGGGACGAAGCCGAAGTGGCGCCACCCGTCGACCACCTGTTCGGGTGAACCCCTGCTGATGCCCAGCTGAAGCCGGCCACCTGAGATCAGGTCGGCCGCGCCCGCGTCCTCGGCCATGTAGAGCGGGTTCTCATAGCGCATGTCGATCACGCCGGTACCGATCTCAATGCGGTTTGTCCGTGCTCCGATCGCAGCAAGCAACGGGAAGGGGGACGCGTATTGCTGCGCAAAGTGGTGTACGCGGAAGTAGGCACCGTCCGCACCCAGTTCCTCTGCTGCGACTGCAAGTTCGATCGCTTGCAACAGCGCGTCCGATGCACTCCGCGTGCCGGACTGGGGGTGGTCAGTCCAATGACCAAAGGACAAAAATCCGATGTTCTTCACACCGGAGACCAACATGGCGGCCCCGGTCCCTTATTCCCGCACCAGCCCCGCGCGTGCTCCAGCCGCTTCACCCAGCGAGGGGTAATCGCGGGCGAGGCTGCCCAGAGGGGAGCCGCATATCCAGACCTGGCCTGCAAAGGGGGCCCGGAACCTCGGCAGAAACTGAGCTAAACCTTGGACAGCAGCCTGCGGCCCGACTATACGATTTCCCTGGACATCCGGGGCCGTGATCGTTCGGCGCAAGTAAATGGGGGAATTGATGCAGGAACTGGGCCGCATCTATTGGACACGACAAGGCCTTCGCCTCGCCTACTCGGCGGTGCTGATCTGGCTCGCTGTCGCGGTGATGTCAGCGCTCATGGCGAAGGCAACACCGGCTGCCGGAGCGGGTCCATCCGCCGCCGCCGGGGTGTTGCGCGGCCTGTTCGATGGCGTCGTCGCCGCGGTAACTCTCCCCGGCGTGGCCGCCGTCGTGCTCGGCATTGCCGCCGCCGTCATGACGAACCGGGACGTCCGGCGCCGCGACCCGGTCCGCCGCTTCACCCGCCAGCAGCGGCGCGAAGGAATGGCCCGCGCCGGTGGCTTGTGCGAGCTGGAAGCCGGCTTCGGGAGGCGCTGTGGCCGCCTGGCCGAGCACGGCGACCACTTCTACCCCTGGTCCAAGGGCGGTTCCACCAGCCTGCAGAACTTCGTCGCCGCGTGCGCCCGGTGCAACCGCGCCAAGCGTGCCAGGATCCCGTCGCCAGCCCAGAAGCAACGGATGGAACGACGACGGCGGGACTACGTTCCGTCGTCGTCCTCCGTCAGTGTCGGCGAACGGCAGCCGCTTCCCTAGGTCCTTTCGCTTGGAACTACCTGTTTCATCGACAGACCGTTCCCCTCGGCAGTAACGCGCCAGTAACGCCTCCGGGGGTGTAATGCCCGCAGGGTCTGGGCTCGGTCGCAAAAGGTCGTGGGCAATGACTAGTTCCCTCCCGAACGCTACGGGCCGGATCTTCATCAGTTACCGGCGGGAAGAGACCGCCTACCCGGCCGGCTGGCTGTACGACCGGCTCGCGGACCGTTACGGCGGCGGCCAGGTCTTCAAGGACGTGGACTCGATCCAACTGGGCGACGACTTTGTTGAATCCATCACCAGGGCCGTGGGCTCGTGCGACGTGGTGCTCGTGCTGATAGGCGATGAGTGGCTGACCATCGCTGACGAGCATGGCCGGCGCCGGCTTGACGACCCTGACGACTTTGTACGCCTTGAGGTCCAGGCTGCCCTGACCCGGAACGTCAGGGTCATCCCCATCCTGGTGGACACGGCCAGGATGCCCCGCGCCGACGAATTGCCCGAGAGCCTGGTCAGGCTGGTGCGCCGGCAGGCCCTGGAATTCAGCCCGGCCCGCTTCGAGTTCGACACCAGCCGGCTCTTTAAGGTCCTGGACAACACCCTCGCCGAGGTGCGGAGAACCCAGGACGACGGCGGGATCCCGGCAGCGGCAGCACCTCCTCCAGCCCGTGCACCGGACCGCACGCCCCTCCGCGCCCAGCAAAATGGCAGCACCGAAACATCGCGCCACCAACGACTCTCCAAGCGGATGCTTCTTCTAGGCGGGGCCGCCGCCGCCGTCGTAATCCTGCTGGTGGTTCTCTTGGTCGCCAATCTCCAGACGAGGACGTCGCCGAATGCCAACCCTGTTGACCGGCAGGGGCCTGTCCAGGGAGGCGGCGGAATCGACGTCGACTCCTCCCCCGTCACCAGTGAAGACGGGATTGAGCTGGCGGAGCTGCAGGCGGCCAGCCGGCGGGACCCCGATCCTCCCCGCGTCGGCGACACCATCACGGTGAGCTACTCCTTGACCAACACCACGGACCAGCCCCTGCAACTGGAGTACACGTTTGTTGGAGCCCGGGATGCGGAAGGGGAACACCACGATGCCGAGGACATGAACGAAGGAAAAGCCCTCGAGCCCGGAGAAACCATCACCGCCCAGGGCAGGGTCCTGATTACCAGCGCCGGCAGCTGGGAGATGTGGCCCTGCTACGTGCTGACCGGGGACCGCTTCTGCCCCGATAAATGGCAGGTGTTCTTTGTCCTGGCCGAGTAGCTGACTTCAAGGGAAGGGAAAGCCCATGGCCCGCCGCGAGGATGAACAGGAACCCGCACGGCCTATCACGGCCGTACGCACTCCCGCCGCTGAGGATGCCACATGGGACCGGCTGGAGGACCAAATCAGCTGGTATGACGGCAAGAGCGCGGACAACCAGCGCCAATACAAGTGGCTCAAGCTGCTGGAACTCGCGGTCGCCGCGGTGCTGCCCGTGGTGGCCGGCATCGGCAGTCCTGTCCTGGTGACTGGCGCACTGGCCGCCGTCATCGTGGTCCTGGAGGGCGCCCAGCACCTCTACCAGTTCCAGGAGCGCTGGATTACCTACCGTTCCACCGCTGAGGCCCTCAAACACGAACGCTACCTGTACCTTGCCAAGGCGGGGCCGTATCTGCGGTCGGACCGGCACCAGCAGCTGGCAGAGCGGATCGAGGGCCTGATCTCCCAGGAACACGCGAAGTGGACCAGCAGCCAGCAACAGACCCCGAGCCACTCGGAGGAAGGCCGGTAGCCGGGATTCCCTCCCGGGGCCAGCAGCAACGGATGGAACGACGACGGCGGGACTACGTTCCGCCGTCGTCCTCCGTCAGTGCCGGCGAACGGCAGCCGCTTCCTTGGGCAGGTGCCCTGCCGGGTCATTCTTGAAGCCACGTTGTACTGCCGCGACGGCTTCGACGGCGGAGCGGGGGCTGGTGAGGACAGGTGTTTCGAGGCCGGCCAGCTGGGCGGCAGCAGGTTCCATGCTCGCCTGGGCGAGGACGACGACGTCGCAGCGGCTTGCGAGCACACGTGCCGCCTGGGCGATGCTTGAGTGGTAAGCCTCCGCGTCGCCGGCCAGGAAGGCATCCCAGGCATCGTCCACCACGCTGACCTCAACGGTGATGTCAGTTCCCGCGTCCGCGGCCTCCTCGGCGAGGACACGCGTGGTTGGCTCGATGGTGCTCGTGAGAGCGACGAGGACTCCGATTCGCGGGCCGAGGGTCACGGCACGGCGAAGCATCGGCCGGTCGATCCTGATAACGGCCAGTCCGTCACCCGACAGGTCCTCCGCTACCTTGCCCAGCGTGGAGCAGGTGCACAAGACGACTCCGCATCCTGCGTCTCGAAGTTCCGCCAGATGGGCGGCGACGACGGCACGTACCCTCTCCGCCATCCCGTCCTGCCGGGCAAGCTCCAGGGCTTCAGGATCCACACGGTGGACCGTGGAGGCGGACGGCAGATGCTTTCGGGAGAGGGCGTCGAATGTCGCCACGTGGACCTCCGCCGTGTGGAGGAAGCCGACCTTACCGGCGGCATCGGGTCTAAGTTCGGTCATGGTGCCCGACTGTAACAGAGCGTGCCTTCTCACCAATGGACGGCGAGGTCTGCGTTCACCCGGCCATGCGTCCAAAAAGTCCCGACGCCCTCAATGGTGTTTGTGCTCGCTTCGACCTTGGCGCGGACTGCCGAATTGCTCGCGGTGGGGTTGGCACTCCAGGCGAGCGCAACGGCGGCGGCGACGATTGGTGAGGACATCGACGTGCCGCTGCCGATGTCATACCCTTGGGAACGGTTGTACTCCCTCGCCAGGACAAATCTGTGGTTGGGGAAGGTGGAGTAGACGCTGACCCCTGGCGCTGCGACATCTACCCAGGGGCCATAACTGGAGAACGATGCTTTGTTGTCGTTGTTGTCCGTTGCCCCCACGGCAATGACGTTGGCGTAGGCGGCGGGGTAATTCATGCTGGTGTTTCCACCGTTGCCGGCTGCAGCAACGAGCACCACGCCAGCATTCCAGGCGTTGTTCACCGCAGTTTCCAGGGTGGTTGACGCCCCAACGACCAAGCTCATGTTGATGACCCGCGCACCATTCTGGACTGCCCAGTTGATGCCGTTCGCCAGTCCTGCGCTGGATCCCATCCCCGTGTCGCTGAGGATTTTTCCAGCCAGGATGGTGCATTCCCGGCACACACCGGCAACGCCGATGCCGTTCTCGGCGAAGGCAGCGACGATGCCGGCGACGTGCGTGCCGTGGCCGTAGTTGTCCTCGTTGTTTCTCGATGTGGTGAAGTTGGCCCGTGCAACCACCTTCGGGTTGATGTCGGGGTTGTCGGTTGCGACGCCGGAATCGAGGACGGCAACTTTGATCCCGCCGCCCCTCGTGACGTTCCAAGCTTCGACGGCGTCCACATCGGCATCCTTCGTGCCAGCGTCTATCGTGATCTTGCGGTCTGTGTTCTGGAACGATTGGGCAGTGTTTTCCAGGGCATACTGACGGTCAAAGTAGGTGTCGTTTGTGGCCGGAGTGACCACATAGTCCGGTTCCGCATATTCAATGGCCGGGTTCCGGCTGAGTGCTTCAACGAGCTGCAGCTCCTTTCCGGCCGGCACCGTGATGAGGTGCGCGCCCGTGCTGCCGACACCGGGCCCGTCACTGAGCCCGTGCGGGCGGAGGACTCCCGGGGCCGCGGCGTTGTCGCGGAACTTTACGATGATCTGCCCCGCCGTGATCGAGGGGCCGGGCGTGGCATTGCCCGGGACGACGGCGCCCAGCAGGGTGCCAACAACCATAACAAGAGCGGTGAGACCGGCCAGCACGAGTTTTTTCATACGGTCATCTTCCGTGCACGGGCACGTGCTGGATAGGGGGAAATACCCTCATGTCCCGCAGCCGCCGCACGGGCGGCGAGCGCCGCCATCGTACTTCCGCGTGGCAGTGCGGACGACGGCGGGACCACCTCCCGCCGTCGTCCCGCCCCTACGAGTGCACCAGCCATAAGAGGGCAGACATACGCCAGGAAAAGTGCTTGCAGAAAAGTTTCCTATTGACAGGAAAAGTTTCCGGAACCTATGGTGAGTGTGTTGCACATCTCATCACTTCCAGGAGGATCCGTGAGCTTCACGTCCCGCAGGGTCACCATGGCCGACGTCGCCAACGCTTCCGGCGTTTCCATCGGCACGGTCTCCAAGGCGCTCAACAAGCGGGGCCAGTTGCGTGAAGATACGCGGGACCGTGTCCTCGCCGCAGCAAGGGAACTCGGTTTCGAGGCCCCTGCAGCGGAAGGCAACAGCAATGATGTGCTCACTATCGGCCTGGTGACCTCGGACGACATTGGGCGCTTCAGCATTCCCGTGATGTACGGGCTGGAGGACTCGTTCGGCCCGGACCATGCATCGGTGCTTATCAGCAACTCCCGGGGCGATCTGGTCCGCGAGCGCCACTGCGTGGAGACGCTGGCTTCCCGCAATGTCGATGCAATCGTAGTGATGACAAACCTCACCGGCCCGCGCACCCCCCTGCCCCCGACATCAGTTCCGATCGTCTATGTCATGGGACATTCTTCAGACCCCGAAGACATGTCCGTGGTGGTTGACCAAGTGCAGGGAATGCTCCTGGCCCTCGAGCATGCCGCCAACCTGGGCCACCAGAACGTCGCCTACGTAGCGGGGCCGCGCCAGGACTACTCGGCCCGCATCCGCGCCCAGGCCGTACAGGAACATGCCGGAACCTTCGGACTGACCCTGGTGGGCGACCGTCCCCTCTACGGGAACTGGTCCGAGGCCTGGGGCAGGCAAGCCGCACAGATGCTGCGCCAGCGGGTGGAACCTGTGGACATCGTGCTGTGCGGCAGTGACGAAATCGCCCGTGGCGTAGCCGACGGACTCCGGGAGGCAAACATTGTGGTGCCTCATGACGTCGCGATCATCGGCTTCGACAACTGGGCAGCAGCGGCCGTGAACTGCAGGCCCTCCCTGACAACCATCGACATGAACCTTGAGGAACTGGGACGCGCCGCAGGAACCCGCGTCCTTGAAGCCATCGGCGGAAACAGCAGGCCCGGCGTGGACGCACAGCCCTGCCAGCTCATCGTCCGCGATTCCACCTAAACCCCCATCCGCTCCACCAACGTCAACGACCACGAGGGACCAATGATGCACTCCCCACCGGCCGGCCTTCGCCGCGCCCAAAATTCCCCCGACGGCGGCAGCCGGGACTTCAGCCGCCGCTCAGTACTTACGTTCGGAGCCGCAGCCGCGGCAGCGGCGTTCGGCCTGTCAGGATGCTCGGCTGTCCTGCCCGAAACCGATGTGGCTGCAGTGAACTTCGGGAAGAACCCGTCGGGCACCATCCGCTTCTGGTGCCGAGCCACAGCCTTCAAGCCCGCCCAGCTCATCGTGGACAAATACCACCGGGCCCAGCAGGCAGTGAGGATACAGCTCACCGTCCTGCCGGAGGGCCAGATGACCACAAAGCTCGCCACCGCGATCCGGGGCGGCTCCGTGCCGGACGTCGTAGCCCCTGACTCGGTGACAACTCCCGTTTTCACCACCCGGGACGCCTTCACGGACCTCACCCCGCTGATCAACGGGCTCCCCTACGCCGAGTACCTGAACAAGCCGCTCCTTGACGTTGCCTCCTTCGACGGCAAAATCTACGGGCTCCCGGCCCTTTCCAACGTCTCCCAACTGTTCTGGAACAAGGAACTTTACGAAAAAGCTGGGCTGGACCCGGAGAAGGGCCCCAGCAACTACACGGAATACCTGGAGCACGCCGCGGCGGTTCAGTCCATAAACGGGGTTTCCGGGGTGACCTTCACCGGTAACTCCGCCGGGATCCTTGGCTACGTGATTCAGCCGCATTTCTGGGCAGACCAGAGCCCGTTCTACAAGGGGCCGCTGGGCCGCCAGCAGGCGGCGGTGCTGGGCAACGAGCCGCTCCGCAGGACGCTTGAGCTGTACCGCAACTTTTACACGGAAGGACTTGCCCAGCCAGGGGCCGAGGCAGATTCCGGTGCGGCTTGGGGGAAAGACTTCCTGAAAGGAACCGTCGGGCTCTTTCCGGGGTCCTACGATCTGGTGGTAGGAGGTGCAACACCGGATTTTCTGGACAAGCTCGGTGTCAGCGCCTTCCCGGGACCTGACGGAAACTTTTCCCAGTTTTCCGGCGGAGCGGTGTTGTCCATCCCCCGCGGCGCCGCGAATCCGGGTGCCGCCTGGGATTTCATCCGCTTCGTGGGCGAGCACGAACAGCAGCAGGAACTGGCCGCCTTGGGCTGGTATCCGGTCCGCAGCGACATACTCAGAACAGGCTTCGCCGAGAAATTCCCACTTATGGTCCCGGGCATGGAGCGCATGAACGAAGGCTTCGCCGCTCCCACCACGCTCTACACACAGCTCACCAACACCGTGCAGTCGCCTTGGCTTGCGATGTTCCGCGAAGCAGTCTTCAGCAACGACGCCCTCGACGACGTTCTACAGCGAGCGCACGAAGAGACTGCCCGAGTTCTGAAGGTGAATCAGGCATGACAACCGCAACCCCGTACCAGACCCAACCCCGGACTGGGACGAAGGCACCCCGGCGCGCATCCTACACCGGCATGCTGATGCTCGCCCCGGCCGTGCTCCTCGTAGCTGTTTTCGTCATCGTTCCGCTGGTGTTTGCCGTGGTCATCTCCCTGACCAACTGGCCGCTTGTGGGCCAAGTGGAGTTCAACGGGATCGAAAACTACGTCACCGCGTTCGCCGACACAGTGTTCTGGGGATCCATCCTCTACACGCTGGGTTTCGCCGTGGTCGCCACGGCTTTAGGGATCACCGTGGGCTACCTGCTCGCCATGCTTGTCCGCTCCAACCGCCGGGGCGCCGGGCTCATCCGCACTGCAGTGTTCCTGCCCTACGTCATCGGCATCACCTCCTTAAGCTTCGTGGCCATCCTGGAGTTCCGGCCGGACAGCGGCGCGCTGGACCAACTGCTCCTTAACCTCGGCATCACCTCGGCGCCCACCGCCTGGCTCCTGGACGGCACGAGCGCCACAGTGCTGATAGTCCTCCTAGGCGCCTACGTAGGCTCCGGCTTCACCATGATCATCCTCATGTCGGGCATGCAGAGCATCCCGGACGAACTCTACGAGTCCGCCCAGATAGACGGCGCCGGACGGTGGAAGCAGGAATTGCTGGTCACTATGCCGCTGCTCAAGCGGTACCTCGGGTTGCTGACAGTGATGGGCTTCATCGGCGCCATCCTCGCTTTCACCCAGTTCTTCATCATCACCGGCGGAGGCCCGGGGACAGACACCCTCACCACCATGCTCTACGTCTACAACAAGGCCTTCGGCGACCTGCAGGTGGGTTACGCAACCGCCCTGTCCTTCGTCGTCGTCGTCATCGCAGCAGGCCTCACGCTGATCCAGTTCCGCGTCATGCGCGAGGACTGACAAACACACTCTTCGTCCGGGTCCGATCAAAGGAGATATCGTGACAACTTCCATCCAAGCGCCGCCGCGGGTTACATCGCGGCTGGCCGGCACTCCCCCTAACGCCCCACACGCCAAAAAAGCCACTGCATCGGCACGGTTCAGGACGGTGCTGTACGCCGTGATCGGCACCGTGGTTTCGCTACTCTTCGTTGCCCCGGTCCTCTGGTCAATCCTCCGTTCCCTTCAGCCCGGAGACCAGATTGCGGGCCCGGCGGCGGGGCAGTCGTTCACAGACCTGTCCCTGGACAACTACATCGGCCTCATCAACAACATCGGCGCCGGCTCCTATATCTGGAACAGCCTGACCATTGCGCTTGGCTCCGCTGTGCTGAGCGTGGTCATCACTACACTTGCCGCGTACGCCCTCGTCAACTACCCGTTCCGTGGCTCGAACCTGGCGTTCGCGCTCATCCTGCTGACCATGATGGTCCCCTTCCAGGCCATTCTGACGCCGCTCTTCCTGGAGATGAACGCCCTGGGCCTGACGGACTCGCTGGCCGGGATCATCGTTTTCCACCTCACCTTCAACCTCCCCTTCGGCGTCTTCCTGATGAGGAACTCCTTCGCGCAGATTCCGGCAGAGGTTGTGGAAGCGGCACGGATCGACGGCGCCGGTCCCCTCCGGATCCTGTTCTCCGTGCTGAGGCCAATGATTGTCCCCGGGGCCGTGACCGTATTCCTCTTCGCGTTCCTCGGCGCCTGGGGAGACTTCCTGGGTGCGCTGACTTTCCTCACCCGGCAGGAACTCTTCACCCTGCCCGTGGCGGTGGAGAATGTGGCCTCCGGCGCGTTCGGAACGGTGAATTACGGCTACGTCATCGCAGGCGCGGTGTTGCTGATGCTCCCCTGCCTCATCCTCTACGCAGCCGTCCAGCGCTACTACGTGCGGGGCCTCGTCGCGGGGGCCGTCAAGGGCTAAGAACCCGCCGTCCCGCTCCTCACACACCCAAGCCAAGAAAGCCGCACTTCCCATGCACCCCACCACCGCCTTCGCGGAAACTACTCTGCCGCCGTCGTCCTTTTCCTTGAGCAGCGTCCGGCTGCTGCCAGGCGACTTCAAGGCCGCGCAGGACACCAGCATCCGCTATGTCCTGGCACTGGACGCCGACCGCCTCTGTGCGCCCTACCGGAGGGAAGCAGGACTTGCGACGACGGCGGCTGCTTACGGCGGGTGGGAATCCGACGGCATGGGAGGACACATCGGCGGGCACTACCTCTCTGCCTGCTCGCAGCTGTTTGCGGCAACGGGCGATGCTCGTTTGCTCAAGCGGCTGCAATACGTCCTGGACGTGTTCGAACAGTGCCAGGCCGCGGCCGGCACCGGGTACCTGGGCGGGGTTCCCGGCGGCCGGCGCCTCGGCGACGAACTCCGGGCAGGAGACATTGATGCGGACATTTTCACGCTGAACGGGCGCTGGGTCCCGCTGTACAACCTGCACAAGACCTTTGCCGGGCTTCTCGATGCCTATACGTATGCCGGGGCGGCATCCGCCCTGCGGATGCTGACCCGCTTGGCGGACTGGTGGCTTACGGTTTCGGCCGGCCTGGACGACGCCTTGTTCGAGGAAGTCCTTACCACTGAGTTCGGCGGCATGAACGACACCCTGACGTCCCTTGCCCAGCTGACGGGGCGGGAGGACTACCTGCGCGAGGCTGACCGTTTTTCGCACCGCGCCATCCTGAAGCCCCTGGCCGAGGGACAGGACCGGCTGGACGGGCTGCACGCGAACACGCAGATACCCAAGGTGGTGGGGTACGAACGGTACGCGCAGGCCACGGGCAGCGGTGAGCACCTCAAGGCTGCCGACTACTTCTGGGACACCGTCACCCTTGAGCGCACTGTATCGATCGGGGGCAACAGCGTCCGGGAGCATTTCCACCCGTCGCGCGATTTCAGGCCCATGATCCTGGACGTCCAGGGGCCGGAGACCTGCAACACCTACAACATGCTGAAGCTCGCCAAGCTGCGCTTCGGGCGGACTGGCGACCCCGCAGCGGTAGCGTTCTACGAACGGGCCACCTTCAACCACATCCTCTCCTCCCAGCACCCGGAGCGCGGCGGGTTCGTGTACTTCACACCGATGCGCCCGTCCCACTACCGGGTGTACTCCACCGTCCATGAGTCCATGTGGTGCTGTGTGGGCTCCGGCCTGGAAAACCATGCCCGCTACGGGGAACTGATCTACAGCCACAGCGGCGGCGACCTGGCGGTGAACCTCTACATCGCCTCCGAGCTCGACTGGGCCATACGCGGCGTGACGGTCCGGATGGAGACGGATTTCCCGCACTCGGACACCGTCCGGCTGACCGTCACCGCGGACAACCCCACTGCCTTCACCCTGCGGCTCCGCCGCCCGGAATGGGCGACGGCCATGGAGACTCGTGTCCAAGACGCTGCCGGCGGACGGCCGCAGGCACAGGCAGTGGAGGGGGACGCTGGCTTCCTCCATCGCGTGTGGGAGGGAACCACCACCGTCTCCGTCCGGCTGCAGGCCGACATCACGGCCGAAGCCCTGCCTGACGGCTCTCCCTGGGTTTCCTTCCTCTACGGGCCCGTGGTCCTCGCCGCGCGGGAGGGAACCGCCGGTGTGGGATCTTTCGAGGCGCCGGATGAGCGCATGGGCCATGTTGCCTCCGGTCCCCAGGATCCCTTGGCCGGTACCCCGGTGGTGGTTGCAGCAGACCCGGTGGCCGCCGTCGAACTGTCCAACCGGGCGGCCATCACCGCGGAACTGACGGCCGTCCGGGACGGCGCAACCGTGCGGCTCACGCTCGAGCCGTTCGTGGGGATCCACGACGAGCGCTACACCGTGTACTGGCCCACGGGTGCATCCGCCGAGGTGCGGACGGCCGAGCTTGCCGCAGCTGATGCTGCCGCGGCCACGAGGGGTGGTGTGATCGACGCCGTGACCGCCGGTGAGCAGCAGCCCGAGTCTGACCACTTCTTCGCCGGCGAAGCCACCCGGGCGGGCGGTCAGGACGGTGTGCACTGGCGCAACGCAACGGGCTGGTTCTCCTATGTCCTCAGGGATCCCAGCGGCAGTGCCGCCGCCGTGCGGGTCAGGATGCGGCCCGACAGCGGAAGCGGGCAACGGATCAGCCTCAACGGTGTGCCCCTGACCGAGGCTTTGCGCTCCCGCGTCGAGCAGGTCGCCGAGGTTATCGAGTACGCCGTTCCGGCAGAGGCACGGACTGAAGCGTCCGGGGCGCTCGTGTTCGCCGTCCATGCCCTGCCCGGCACCGCTACCGGGGACCTGCTCTCCGTCGAGTTGCTCGACGGCGGGAAGGCGGGTTGATCGGGGTGTCCTGGTTCTCCGCTTGGTCCGTGTCCCAGCAGTTGCCTTTACAACTAGGCCATTAGCTGGTGATCACACTCAAGGCAATGAAGGCTTGGCGAATGGACTCTTCCGAAAGCCGCGCCAGTGGGACACTCGGCCGCCGGCTGGCAAACTGTGTGGTGCGCAACGAGTCTGCCACTTCCTTAAGCCCCTCAGCCCGTCCTAATTGATCGACGAACTCATTCAGGACCGACATATCAGGCTTCTCCTCGGGTGACATCTTGAAGATTCTGGTGAAATCAAGCTCCATGGATGTGTGTTGACCGGTGTAAAAATACAGCGAAACCCTCCCCAACTGCTTACCGCCTGCGTCAGAAATTTCAAGATGAGCGGCCGGAGTGGGACTCCTCGAACCGATGAAGGCTAGCCCAGCTCGAGAGGCTTCACTGAGGAACAAGTCAAAGCTTCCGATGCTAGCGCTGTCATTCGACTCGAGCCACGAACGATAGGTTCCGGCGTCCCATACCACTAGGTCGCCAGGGGCAGTTTTGTTCGCTCCTGCCCGGACTTCAGCCAGTTCTTGTCCGTAAATGCGCGGCGCTAGTATTTCGATGCTGCCCTGCGTGAGACGTGAGTACTCGACGGCGACAACCGAGGTGTTTGGACCGGACATGAAGTTGAGGTATTCGACCATTCTCTTCAGAGGCGAGTTGATCGCGTCCACGGCCAAAACGATCCTGAACCGTCCCTCAGCGAGATTCCGTGCAACCGCCTCTCGAAGGGGGAACCCGATTTCGGAGTCTTCGCTGAACAGGGACTCCTGGGTGCGGCTCTGCCAGCGTGCCGCAAAATCGTCCACATCCATCTTCCACAGACGCGACGCGTAGTCGAACATTTGCCCGACGATCTCGCGCCTGACCTGAGGATTAGCCGCCAGCTTGCATTCAACCAGTGTCAGGTCCCCGTCAGCACCGACAACCACGATGTCCGCTGGGCCCGCCTCGGACTGAAACTCACGGCATGTCCGCGCACCCGCGCCAACCCCTGGTATCAGGTCAGGATGCCGAGCGAGTATCGCCTGCAGGTCCGATTCCAAGGCATATCCCGCATATTCAGCCTCGCGCCAGGTGCCGTCGCCCTGCCGAATCAATATGTCACTCATAGCTGCGCCTCCGGTGGAATGATCTGGGTATGCCCCAGCCGAAAAGTTCAGCTGGCGCTCTCCGCCAGCGTTCACTAGACCTCGATGGGCGGGTATTCGTCAGTTTGCGCCAGCGGCGCCGAATTCTCAATGACTTTTTAGGCCATCATCCTCACTGCGGAATGGTGCTGGCACTTGCCGATTCTGCCCCCACCCACAACCACAAACGGACCTCTAGACCCTGCTGTGCGCTTGCCCTATCGTTGGGGAACCGATCACAGTCGACCGGAAGCTCCGCACTGGAGGTGCATGATGGGCATCATTTCGTCCGGTTTTCATGGAAAACGGCATGCCGGCAACCCAGCCCTACCTCCAGGCCAGTACGAGACGGCGAGTTTTCCGGTCCTGAGCGCCGGACCTGCACCCCACATCCCTAGGGAAGACTGGGAATTCTTCATCACTACTGAAGCCGGTCGGCGGCATGCCTGGTCGTGGGAGGCGTTTATGGACCTCCCGCAGATTGACATCCCCACTGACATCCATTGCGTGACCAGCTGGTCCAAGCTGGGCACCACCTGGCGGGGAGTATCCCTGGACACGTTGTTCGAGGATGTGGAAACGAGCTGCCGGTACAGCACGGCCCACTCTTATGGCGGCTACACCACCAATGTTCCGCTGCCGGATCTCCTGGGCGGCCGGTCCTGGGTGGTTTGGGAATTCGACGGTGAGCCGTTGGAGCGCGCCCACGGCGGACCCGCCCGGCTGCTCGTGCCGCACCTGTACTTCTGGAAGAGCGCAAAGTGGGTCAACGGCCTTGAACTGACGCAGACCGATGTCCCGGGCTTCTGGGAATCCAACGGTTACCACATTCACGGCGACCCGTGGCGTGAAGAGCGGTATTCATGAGGTCGAACCGATGACCGGGCTCTGGCGCGTCGCCGAAGTGGTCAGCGGCGTGCCCGAATCGGAAACGTCCAGAACCATTGGCCTGCGGGTTGACGGTCTGATGGGCAACCTTGCCGGACAGCACATCGATATCCGGCTTACGGCGGACGACGGTTATTCGGCGGTCCGCTCCTACTCGGTGGCGACGGCCGGCATGGATGAGCTCTTGGAGATCACTGTTGACGAATTGCCTGACGGTGAAGTCTCCCCCTATCTGGTCAGGGATGTTGCCATCGGCGACCAGCTGGAGATCCGTGGCCCTGTGGGCGGCTGGTTCGTCTGGCGCCCGACGGACACGAACCCGGTGCAGCTGATCGCCGGCGGTTCCGGCATCGTGCCGCTGATGTCCATGATCCGGGCGCATGAGGCCTCGGAAAACCCGTCCCAGTTCCGGCTGTTGTATTCGCTCAAGTCGCCCAAGGCGGGGTTCTACCGTGAGGAGCTGCTCACCTTGGGCCGGGAATCCCCCAAATTGACCGTCGACTATGTCTACACACGCGAAGCGCCCCCGGGCTGGCCTGCCGCTCCGCAACGGCTCACGGCTGAGGTGCTGCTGGCGAGCATCCTGCCGGCGGACCCTCCACCGGACATCTTCATTTGTGGCCAGACTGTATTTGTCGAAACGGTCGCAGAATGGCTGGTCCAGGCAGGCTATCCCGCCGCCTCGATCAAGACCGAACGCTTCGGCGGAACGGGAGGAACCCGGTGACCGGCAAACACGCTTCCCACGGAGCTGAGAACCCGGGCCCTGAGGACCGGGACATCGCCGGTTTTGAGCACAACCCGATACCCCATCTCGATGGAAACGCGGCGGCAGGACCCCTGTGGGAAGTGTTCCGCTTCGATATCGTCGCGGCGATCGGGCGGTGCAAGCACTGCGGCGCGGTCCGGGCCTTCGCGGAAGCAAAGGTCTACGCTGATGCCCCGGGCATCGTGGTGCGCTGCAGTTCCTGCGAGGGCGTTCTGTTGCGCCTGGTGGAGACTCCCACCCAGTTCTGGCTCGACCTCAGCGGACTCAGCTACCTGCAGATCGACCGCGAGGGCTAAGAGTTCCCCCGGATTCGGTCGCCGGCCCGGCAGCAACGTTTGGAACGACGACGGCGGGACTCCGTTCCGCCGTCGTCCTCCATTAGTGCCGGCGAACGGCAGCCGCTCCCGTAGATCGTTGCTCTGCCGACGTGTCTGCTAGGTCATTATTGAAGCCCCATTGCACCGCCACCAAAGGGTCTTTAGTGATGGCCGTTTTCCGGAATAATTCAGCTCCCAGCCTCCTTTTTCACCTAGAATCCGGCACCAAAGGAAATGATCGTGGGTTCAACCTTTTTATGTGACGAGAAATCAACTTCTGCGAACATGGCAGCTATTATGGTGGTCTTGTCGGGCACCATGAAGGCCCAAATCATCGGTGACTCAAAGCCCGGCTGCAGCTCGGCATTGCATTCGGGGTTGCCTTTTATTTTCCGATTATCCTCGATTGGGCTGTAAAGCTGAGACGCAAGGTTGAAAGCCTTGATCTCAATAGGAAAGCCGCAGGTCAGGTCTATAGGAGCGTGGGAGTTGTTCGTGACCACAGACGTGACAATAATGTACTTCCCTCCGGACTGAGGGGGTACATCTTCGTACGATTCATATCCGCTACCCGAGCGGTAGCTGGAGGTATTGAGCGTCACTGTTGGAGACGCCACGACTGAGGTGACCTGAATTTGGATTCCGCCGTTTACTGCCACATCTCCTATCTGAGCCGTTGTGACCTCGGGAGTAGGTGTCGGAGTCGGCGTTGGTTTCTCGACCCGCGCAGGCGTCGAAGTGGCGACCGGTGAAGCTGAAGGCGACGAAACAGCGGGGGCGGCCGAGGTTGACGCTGCCGAGACGGCGGGCATGCCCCCACAGGCAGACAGGCTAAGACCGAGCATGGCCATCAGACCCAGGGCTGATAAGGACCTTCTATATTTCATTGTGGAGACCCCCCAAATCTATACAGGTGCGCATGAAGCGTATGGTGCGTGAATCATCTCACCCGGTCCCACGGCCAAAGCCGGTCTTGATCCAACACTGCCGTATTTCTGCGGAGATTTTGAGAAACGAGCGGTCGTGTAGAGCATGACATGGCTTGGGTGGTTGAGCTGGTCGGATCCGAGGTTTCGACAGGCTCAACCACCGGGGTCACCGGGTGTGGTGGCTGGGCTGCAGTTCGTACACCGGCGTCTCGAGTCCTTCCATCCGGGCCTTGAGCTGCAAGGCCAGGTAAGAGGAGTAGTGCCGGCTCTGGTGCAGGTTGCCGCCGTGGATCCAGAGGTTGGGGACATTCGTTGGTTTCCACATATTGCGCAGCTCCCCCTCCCACGGGCCAGGGTCTTTTGGCGTGTCTGAACCGTATCCCCAGCACTTGCCCACGCGGTCCGCGATTTCGGGCGAGACCAGGTCCGCCAGCCAGCCGTTCATGGACCCGTACCCGGTGGCGTAGACAATCAGGTCGGCCTCCAGCTCGGTGCCGTCCGCCACCACCACGGCGTTGCCGGTGATCTTGGAAACCTGCCCGGACTTCAGCTTCACCCGCCCGTCAATGATCAGCTGGGACGCGCCGACGTCGATGTAGTAGCCGGAGCCGCGCCGCAGGTACTTCAGGAACAGGCCGGACCCGTCCACGCCGAAGTCCAGCTCGAACCCGGCAGCCTCCAGCTGCGAGTAGAACTCCGCATCCCGCTTAGCCATCTCCTGGTACACGGGCACCTGCGCCTCGGGCAGGATGCGCATGGGCAGCGACGCGAACAGCAGGTCCGCCTTCTCGGTGGTCACCCCGGCAGCCAAAGCCCGCTCCGAGTACAGGTCCCCCAGCGCCAGGTCCATCAGCGATTCGCTGCGGGCGATGTGCGTGGAGGAGCGCTGCACCATGGTGACGTCGGCCCCGTGCTCCCACAGGTCCGCGCAGATATCGTGCGCGGAGTTGTTGGAGCCGATCACCACCGCCTTCTTCCCGGTCCAGTCCCCGCCGCCGGGGTGCTGCGAGGAGTGCCTCTGCTCCCCCAGGAAGCTCTCGGCGCCGTCGAACGCGGGAATGTTCGGGTAGCCGGAGACGCCCAGGGCGAAGACGAGCTGCTTGGGCCGCAACGTCACCGGTGACCCGTTGCGGAGGACGCTGACCGCCCATTCCTGCGTGCCGTCGTCGTACTCGGCGCCCACGCACTCGGTGCCGGACCAGTAGTTCAGCTCCATGATGCGGGTGTAGTGCTCCAGCCAGTCGCCGATCTTGTCCTTGGCGGCGAAGACGGGCCAGTCGTCCGGGAACTTCAGGTAGGGCAGGTGGTCGTACCAGACGGGGTCGTGCAGGTGCAGGGACTTGTAGCGGTTCCGCCAGGAGTCGCCCGGGGTCTGGTTCTTCTCGATCACGATGGCGGGCACGCCCAGCCGCCGCAGCCGCGCTGAGAGGCCGATGCCGCCCTGGCCGCCGCCGATGATCACGCAGTAGGGCTGCTCCTCGTAGCCCAGCCGCGCCTCCTGCTCCTCCTTGAGTTCCTTCCAGGAGCGGCGGCCGCGGACGATTTCGTGCGCCACGCCCTGCTCGCGGCGCGGGCCCTTCTTCTCCTCGAAGCCCTTCAGCTCCTGCATGGTGGTGAGCAGTGTCCAGCATTTGCCGTTCCGCAGCCGGAGCTGGCCGTAGCCGCGGGCGGCGCCGGTCTCGAACGTGATCCAGGCTTCCACCGTTCCGTCCGCGCCGGTGCTTCCCGTGGCGTCCTCGGCGAGCGCCCAGTTGGCTGGCTGCACGTGGGCCAGCCTGGCCTCGAGCATGCGGCGGATGTCCGCCTTGCCTTCCAGTGTTTTCAGGTTCCAGGTGAACGCCACGAAGTCGCGCCAGTAGCCCTCGTCCTCGAAGAGGTCCAGCGCGGCGTCCACGTCGTGCCGCTGCAGCGCGGTGTCCAGGCTGGCGAGCCAGTCCTGCGCGGCGGCGGTGGGTGTTTCAGTCATCTCCACTCCTTTGTGTCGGTCCCTCAGGTGGTCCGGGCGGCTCCATCCCGCCGGGGTCCCTGCGGTATGCTGGGGCGGTCGTGAGCTGCATCACTATTGGAACGCTGCAGGGGTAACAAGCGCGTTACACGGGCACTGCCGGCAAAGACGCCGGCGGTGAGGAGGAGATGGTGGACTACGGCCTGAGGTTTTCGGACCCGGCGAAGTACGAGCGTGCCCTCCGCCGCGCCCACGAGCTGGTCATCTCCGGTGTCACTCGCCCGGAGATCCCCACACCCCTGGCCGAGTCGTGGCGCCGGTCCATGGCGCTGGGCATCAGCCCGGACCAGCACAGCCCGCGGCACCTACACGATCCGGCCGACGTGCTGCAGCTGCGGCGCGAACACCCGCTGCAGCAGGTGATGCCGGCGCTGCAGGACCTGCTGGCCGACGATTCGAGTTCCGGCCGCCACCTTCTGGTGCTCACCGACGCCAGCGGCGAGATCCTGTGGCGGGTGGGCAGCCGGGAGGCACTGCGGCGGGCGGACCGGCTGGAGTTCTCCGAGGGGGCGGACTGGTCCGAGGCGGGGATCGGCACCAATGCCATCAGCGAGGCGCTGGTCACCGGCGGGCCGGTGCAGCTGTTCTCCGCCGAACACCTGGTCCGCACCCACCACGACTGGGCCTGCACGGCGGCGCCGATCACGGACCCGGCAACCGGCCGGCTGCTCGGCGTGCTGGACGTCTCCGGGCCGCTGGACACCATCAGCGCGGACACGCTGCGCATGGTGCGGTGCGCGGTCCGGGTGGCGGAGTCACTGTTGGTAACGTCCGACGGCGGCGCCTCCTCGGGTGCCGAGTCTTCCGTGCGTGCGTCCCGGCGGGGTGTGGCCCGGCCTGCTGCTGTTTCGTCACTGGAGTTGCTGGGCGACAAGCCTGCGGCAGTGCTTACTGACGGAAGCCGGGTGCCGCTGACGCTGCGGCGGGCTGAGATCCTGGCGCTGTTGGATTCGCGGTCGCAGGGGTGGAGCGCCGAGGAACTTGCCTATGAGCTGCACGGAGACGGGGGCACACCGCAGGCCGTCCGCACGGAGATGTTCCGGGTCCGGTCCATGCTGGGCGACGCGGTGGACTCGAACCCGTATCGACTTGCTGTCGGGCTTGCGGGGTGTTCAGATTCCGGGCGGGTGCTGCAGCTGCTGCGCAAGGGGCTCGTTGCGGAAGCGCTGGCGGCTTACTCCGCTCCCTTACTTTCGCGGTCCGGTGTCCTGTCGGTGCAACTGCTTCGGGACCAGTTGGACCTGGCGGTTGGGGCGGCCGTGAGGGCCAGCGAGGTTGAAGGCCTGCTGGTGCGGTGGCTTACCACGGACATGGGCGCGGGGGATGCTGAAGCAGTGGATGTGCTGGGAGGCCTTGTCGGACGTGGGGATGCGCGCTACCTGGCCTTCCGGGCTTCATCCGCTCCCGGTCGTTGATCCCACCCTAACCGAGCCGTCCCGGGTGGCCATTAGGTAGGCAAAGCAGGGTTTGGATCACATGCCCCAAGGTCGCAAGCTAGCCAGCTGTATCGCTCTCAAAAGTGACCTGGTATCCGAGCGAACCGAATAAACCAGTCAGCATGGCCTCGGTATTCTCAGCTGCTCGCTGTCGAAGCTCGGAGTCCTTGGCAGCGTTAGCCATATCTGATTCGGCGAGGAGATAGAGCTCCGCTTGCTGAGGCGCCGTGAACGCATCTACAACTCGGTCGGCGATGCCCCGATCCTGGCTGTACACATAGGACCGGTCATGGTCGATATTGGGCTTGTCGAGCTGCGGCTCGGGCAGCCGCAGCGTCACCGCTTTGCCGTCTGCTGACAGAGTAAGGTCCTCTTCGCTGAGGCCTGAGAGGTCGACATATGCATTGACGGTGCCAGCGGCCACAAAGAGCGTCCGACGTCCTGCTATGAATTCGGGAAGCCCCCCGGTGTCTTCTTTCTCGTCCAACAAAAGCTCAAAATTACCCACCGCAGCGTGGTACTGGCTTACGTCCCTGACGGACTTCAATAGAACCGTTTGGCTCCGCTCGCTCTTGCTCGAAAACGGACCGAACCCAAGCATGGTCGCTACAAGCAGTGCAGCCAGTAGCACCGCCACCGCGGATGCAATGAACGCGACGGGCTTGAATGATTTAGCTTCGGACACTGGACCCCTTTTGCCTTGAAACGGCTTGGGCTCCGTTCCCGGTGATTGCCTTCGAGAGATTGCTGTCCGGCTGATTCAGGATCAGTGTAGCGGGACTCGCCCGAGGTTATGCCGACGACACTTTCATAAATTCTGATCTCAATGTGGGACGATAGCGACCGGTGAGAATTGAGCAAGAACTACGTTCTCGGGTCCGCAAGCGGCGTCGCACAACATACTAAGGCGGACTTCACTTTCATGAGGGGACAAAAGTGATTAATGACAACAAGGCACTCGTGCCGGTATGGACGCTAGCTACAGAGGCCGTAAGCGTAGCGGACGTGCTCGGGAACGAGGGCATGACATCGGCTCGCCTTGCAGAACTAAGAACGGCCCTGGCAGCACTTGCGGATTCTCCCATCGCCACACTCGAAATGCACCCTATGCCACCGACCCGCAATCGGAAGGGCGGGCTCCCGCTTGACGCAGCAAGCCCGCTCGCTAGGCAGCTAGCCGAGCTGGTAAACAAGACTGCAAAATCAGCTCCCGAGAAGTTAAACGTTGCGGACACGGGAGACGTGCTTTATCGGATGGTCGTACCGGCAAAGGTTGCCACGCAGGTCGGCAAAGGACTTGTTCGCCCCATGGCGGCCAAAGGAGTTGCAGGAGGTATCCATGGTGCCTTGGTTGACTCCTCCGGAATAGTAGGTGCAGCCACGTTTGTACCTGTTGCTGGCAAGGCCGCCGCTGCAGGTGCAGCGGGCGTAGCACCTGCAGCTGCGGGTGCAGGGGCAGCAGGTGTAGCGGTTGCCGGTGCCGGAGCCCTAACAGTGGCCGCGCCACTTGTGCTTATGGCTGTAGCAGTCAGCGTCAGCGCTCACGCTGAACACCAGCGCCAGCAAGCAATCGAGCGCATCACCGACCTCCTAGAGCAGTTACACGAGGACAACCTCGATAAGGAACGCAACGAATTGGACGGTTGTCGTGAAGCAATCGACAAAGCAACCTCCATCCTTCTTGACAAGGGCCGAATCGGCTTCTCGCTTGGCCTGGATTCGTCCGTTCACGCCATTAATACGGCGATCGCTGCCACGCGCCGGCGGCTGAAGAAGTGGGAGGCGGCGCTGGATGCGCTACCCGACCGAGCAGTCGAAGTGAGTGAACTGAAAAAGTCGTTCCCCGGCATCACGGAGGAAGGTGGCACTTTTCGCGCATACCTGGAAATTGCCCGTCTGGCTATAGCACTTAAGCGCCGGGTGCTTGTTCTTCAAGCAGTCGAGCATGCCCAGCAAGACACTGACAATTCCTTCAAGAGTTTCATCGGGACGCTTCACAACGACGGGCGTGGGACCGACGAGTTGGAGTCAGACGTCAACCTGGTTCTGCTTCGGCTCTCTGCGCTCGAAGTGAAGCGCGACGGCGGTTTCCGTCTTCCAGCATTCACGCCGGGCGAGGTAGACCAATTACTGCAGGCCGCATACCGCCTTCGCGCTCTGGGCGACGGCCTACAGGTGATTGCCCATCAGGATGATGTTGCAATCGAGATCGAACGGAACAGCGACGGATCGCTCGTAGTTTTCCCAGCAGTCGCCGCCTAAGCTGCTTGTGCGCAAAGCGTCCACGGACTTTGCGCATGTTCATCTCATTAGACAAGCCACCACTGATACGGAGCAGATCATGGCCGGAAAGGCAGACAAAGCCGCAGCCTTAATTAGGGACGGCGGACAGAAGGCAAAAGCTGCCGCCACCAAAGTTTACGTTGTTGCCAAGGACCCTGAGACCCAGGCTAAGGCAGGGAAACTACTTGCGGACGGCAAGAAGATCTATCGTGCAGTAACAAGCCCCGAAGCCAAAGATACCTACCGCAAAGTAGTGGCAGTAATAGACAAGATGCGGAAGAAGTAGCAACGGGCAAGAGTCCTGCTAGCTCATGTTCGATCTTCCGTAGACCGGTGTGCCCAGTCCGGTCCCCACTCCAAAACAGGTTGGTCTCCCAAAGTTCCGCGCTGCCCTCTGTCTTGCAGGTAATTCGATAAGACTCGCGCGAACGTGTCGGCCCTAGTCACGAGCCATTCCACAAGTTCCTGGGACTGGGCCTCCTCAAGGAAGTCGCCGGGGCGTTTGCTAACAAGTTTGGAGGCCTTGCGGTCGGGCTTGTCGTCCCACTCCACCTCAAACCCTAGATCGGCTTCGATGGCGGTGCGCTGGGCAAGCAACTTCGCGTAGAGACCTTTATCGGAATTGATCCAGAACTGTGCGGTTACAAGCTGGCTCTGCGAGTTAACCGAAAGCGAGATCACTGCACGAGAATCTCCGAGGCTCACGTCATACCAGTTTTGTGGCGATGGTTTACGCCACGTTCCGATGTTCGTGGCATGTGTAAGCCCGTAGTTGCGTACGCGCTCGAAGAAGACCAGCTGGGCGTTCTTCAGGTCCACGTTGTTTCCTGTCCGAGCATGACCGCTCACCCTCTTGCGTCGTGCGGCGATCACATTCTCGTCGACATCCAGACCCGCGGCTTCAGCAAGCTCCTCTGCACCAATAAATTGGTCGCGATCCGCGCGTCCTTCAGCATCGAATCTGATTCCTTCCTCCTCGAGGACCGTCCGTGGGTCATCATTGCGGCCGGGCTCGAGCCAGCGGAAACCTGGCGAGATGGTTCCGCCAGTTTGCAGTACTCGCCAGGCGTTCGCTATCGGATAGTTCGCGAGCATCCCAGCCAGTGGCTGTGGCCATGTGTTCGCCACAATGGCGACATCCCCATAGGAGCTCCATCGGCCCGCCGGGATCTCGGCCACGACCGCGGCAATTTGGCTGCGCAGAGCTGACGGCTCCTCGCCCACAGCAATGACGCTTTCATCGGGGCCAGGCCACAACTCGATAATCTTCTCTGCCAGTTCAGCGCTGCGCGCGTTGATCTCGGCGGCACCCCAAGTGGCGCGGACAGCGATTGCTTGATTCATCGAAACGCCACTCTTAGCCAGCAACTCCCGCTTCTCATGGAACGGCTTGTTGCTGAGCTCGCTGTTGTACCCGCTGAGAGTCAGGTTGCCCAGGGTGTGTACGATGCGCTCATGCTCGTAATCTATGTCTGCGTCTGACTCGAAACCCTTTGCGAACGTTTCCCGTACGGACTCAGTCATCGTCTGGGGTAAGACATGCTCAATAGTCAGGTGCCGTGGGTCGAGGTCGAGGACCTCCTTCGGACGGTAGGCCTCTTCGAGCCACTGCAAGATGAGTTTTTTCTGAGTTCCGCGGCCCTGCCAGTAAAAGGCAACAGTCTGAACTGCCTCTCGAACCTGCTGATCGGTTGCAAAGTACTTCCGGCCTTGGGACAGGTAGTCGCGTAGAGCCACGTCGATGTCTTGAGTACCACTGATCGCACCAACAGCTTGGAGCAGTGTCCGGTTCAGGTTGGCGGTGGCGCGGCCGATAATGATCCGCCGCACGAAGTAGGACTCGAGGTATGTAAGAGCGCGGATCACATGATCATCGGCGGCGGTGCCGGCGGCGCGGCGGGCGAGGATCTGCATCACCACGGGATATGCGGTTGCCGAGCCCCAGGCTTTTATCCTGGTGAGGCGTCTGCGAATCTCGGTATGTTTCTCCTCCGTAGGGTTGAGAATCGTTACGAGCACGTCGCCCAGTCCGGCTATACGGATTACTTCGGCCTCTACCTGGTCGACGGTCTTGAGTTTCTCGAGCCGCTTTTGCTGTCCTATGTAGGTATCAGACTGTTTTGCCCGTTCATCGCGCTGAGCGAGGTCTAGCCAGAACAACAACTCGAGGTTTTCAGAGTCAAGCTTTTTCTCCAGGGGCAGCCAGATGTTGTCGTAGACGGTTTCTGCCCGGTCACCGAGCCGCATGAATAGATAGTTCTTGAGCAAGTCACTTTGTGTCAGGCGAAGGCCAGTATTGTTCAAGGACTCGAAGATGCGGTGTGCGTTGTCTGACGGTTCGGCCGTGACGACGACGAGCGCCAGTCCGCGGACAACGGCGGCCTCGAGCAGATGCAGGTCGTGTGGGTCGTCTGGGTCGTCAGCTGCGGCGATCTTCGAGCGGAAGAATCGGTAGGCGTCACCGACGGTATCCTCTCCGCCGGCCTGAGGAGCGCGGTTGAGAACAGCCATATAGGCGGGCCGGTCTGTCTGCGTCGGCATCACCTTGAGTGGCCTGCCATCGTCGTAAACGTTGATGAGGTATTGGGCATCGATACCTCGAGCTCGGTCCGTTTCCCCGGTTTCGATCAGATGATCTCGGAGTGCAGCCAGGAGAAGAGTCAGAGTGGTCAGGCGTTGCTGGCCGTCAACGACCAGGAACTTATTGACTCCGATGGCCCCGAAGTCAGGACTGCTGGCTAGGACGAGGGAGCCGATGAAGTGTGACGCCTTCGGGTCGTCGCCAAGAGTGCGCTCCAGTTCCACGACGTCCGACCACAACTGGTCGAGCTGCTTCTTGCCCCAGGAGTACACCCGTTGGTAGAGGGGTACCTGGTACTGCTTCTTGCCTTCAAGAACACCCGCAAGCGTCCCATTCTCCGCTCGAACCACACGTACCTCCTTAGGGTCTAGTGCCTATGGATGAGATTACAGCGATCCACAACTCACAGTGCGTGCGGTGCTTCTCGAAGATAGATAACCGCCCACGGTGAGCAACAACTGCGTACCCCGCCCACCTCAGGATTACGAAACGCCCGCAGGATCATGCCTTCCGGGCGCTTCCGGCGTACGCCGTTATTGCGCGGTCTCGTAGGACCCGTCAGGCCTACGCAGGCAGTATCCCTTCTTTACTGCCCTCCGGAGACTTCGCTGCAGTGCATTTTGAATATCAACGCCGCGTCGCGCCCACCCAAAGACATTTCGGACGGCAACCAGAAGTTCTTCCTCGGTGATAACTATTGAGTCAGCCACAACGAGGCGTACTGCCTCATCGAACTCTTCCGGCGGAATCGCACCCGCTTTACGCATGTCACTTTGTCCGGTCGGGCGTCGGACGTTCACCGCGTTTGCGCCATCGACGCGGATGAACCCTTCCTTATCGAGCTTCACCTTCATACCGCTGACTTTGGCGAGCGATAAGGCTCTTTCAATGTTGACCTTGGCACGCGGACCTATGGCCCCGGCTCCCCAGTGCTCCCGCAACCGTGTGTGGAAGGTATCGACGTGAAGGGGCGCCTCAACGCTCACAACATGACCGGCGTATTGAATGAGGTCCGTAAGCGCGTCGCCATCCCCCGGTTGGTACCAATACCGATGGGCAGGCTTGGATGCGGAGGTGTAAGGGACCGTCCAAGCGGGCGGCGCCGACAGGTCTACCTCCTCATACTCCATCAACCCAGCGCTCTCTGCTTGCTGAGCAATGGCAGGAATCGTAGCCCTTCCTGCAACGGCGTCTTCAAGTGCCTGCTTAAGCGCGACTTCTTGAGTGGATCGATCTCTGTACCAGCTGAGGCCCCAGATACGGTAGATATCCCAGCCCAGGCCCCGCAGAACGGATTCCCTCAGCCGGTCTCGGTCACGAGCGCTCTTAGCGGAATGATAGGCGGCGCCATCACACTCAATGCCGAGCATGAAACTTCCTGGCTTGTCGGGGTGACGGACTCCTATATCGATTCTGTAGCCGGCGGCTCCGACTTGAGACACGGCATCGTATCCCCAGGACCGAATTACGCGAATGACTTCCTCTTCAAAGGGGCTCTCGGCGTCCCCCACGGAGCCAGATATGTCCGAAGCCAGGGCGGCCCGGCCCCGAGCGGCGAAGTCGAGATAGTTCTTCAGGTGGCGGTTTCCCGAGGATGCGCCGTCGGTCATGTCTCCGGCATGGAATGAGCTAACTACTTCCACCCGACGGCGTGCCCTAGTGATCGCAACATTCAGCCGTCGTTCGCCGCCTTTCCGGGTGAGCGGACCGAAGTTCATTGCCAGCTTGCCCGCTTCGTCCGGCCCGTAGCCGATGCTGAAGATGATGATGTCTCGCTCATCGCCCTGAACGGACTCGAGATTTTTCACAAAGAACCCGTGGAGTCGGTCATGGTCCTCCATGAGGCCCATCAATATGGGCTCTATTTCTGCGCGACGTTCGATGGCTTCTGAAACCGCCTCGGCCTGTTGGCTTGAGAAAGTTACGACCCCGAGTGAAAGGTCCGGGTTGATTCGGCGATGTTCGAGAACGCGATCCACGACACGTTCCGCCTCGATCGGATTCTTGCTCCCCGCACCGCGCTGATAGACGCCCTGAACGAATTCATGATGTACACCGAGGTCATCAGCTTCCTGGGTTGCGCCCGGGAAAGTGTTGAGTTTTCCTTCGTAGATCCGGTAGTTCGAATAGGTAATGAGATCTTCGTGCAGGCTGCGGTAATGCCACGAAAGCGGGAGGGACACCATAGCCCCAGACGCTTTACAGAGGTCCAACACGCTGTCGAAGTTGTCCGGTTCGTCTTCGTCGTCTGTTTCGACATCTGCAGCCGAAAAGAAGGACGTGGGCGGCAGCTGTCGCTGGTCCCCCGCGACGATGAGCTGTTTACCCCTGTAAATGCAATTGACTGAGTCTGCGGGCATAACCTGGGAGGCTTCATCAAAGATGACGACATCGAAGACGAATCCTGCCGGAAGATATTGCGATACAGAAAGGGGGCTCATCATGAAACAGGGTTTCAGCCCTTGAACCACTGATCCAGTTTCTTCCAGCAATCGCCTGATGGGTTTGTGACGAGACTTTTTGTTGGCTTCATGGGCAATAATCGCCGCCGGCCCAGCCATGCTTCGTGGACGTCGGGCAACGCAGGCGGTTACGACGTCGGCATGGGCGTTGCCAACAAGGTTTGAATCAAGATCCTGGAACTGTTTCAGCAGGCTTTCCCGGCCCGACGCTCGATGTTCGGAGAGCCTGTCATCGCCCTCAATGATGCTTTCCGCCCAAGGCTCCAGTGCTGCCCGTTCAACGGAAGGCATCACGAGGTTAGCCGACGCATGGCAATCTCGCAGTGCTATCAGTGTCTCTGAAACTCCCGCGTCACAAAGTGCAGAAAAAAGCTTCTTGTATTCAAACCACACATCGACATCAGCAGCCACGTTAGAGCCCAGTCTGGAAAGGAGCTCCTCTGCGCCTTCAAGGTCCTCGTCCAGTTCGGCCGCGAGTTCGACCGAGCGCTCCGGATCGAAGAAGGCGAGCAGCTTGTCTCTGGCCATCAGCCACGTGAAATGGCCACCAGCCAAGTCAAGGTCGGTACCGTCATATTCTTCAACGTACCGGACATCATCTTCATCGATTCGTCCTCCAATGACCTTACATAAAGCTTCGACCCAGGCGTAGTCGGCGCGCATCGCTGCCCAATCGGTTTTCCTTGGACGGTATCTTTTGCCCAAAACCTCCGAGTCCTCCGGCGACCGTTGTGAGGTTTTCTCGTCCATTTCTACCAAGTCATTGATGTGCCGGAGAGCAGTAGTTGCCGCTAGTGGAGTCGCCGTGTCGCCGAAGATCTCGGAAAGCCGATCTCGCAGGAGCCCCGCGGCCGAGAAATTCTCCTGGGCAGCCTTGAGAGTTCCCAGAATGTGCGTCAGTGGCAGATCACCGACCTGTTCATGGAAAACGGGGCCGAATAGTGCGTGTGTATCAACCCCGAAGCGCTCCACCATGCTGGCGACGTCTTTCGCTAGGGGGATCAGCTCTTCGTCCGGCTCGCTGGCTTTGCTGAGCTGCCGGGCCAGAGCGGAGGTTGCTATGTCATCCCCAGCCAGTTTCAAAGCTGTTCTGGCAACCTCAAGAGCCTGGGCCACTCTCGTGAAATCAGTTGCTGTACCTCGGTAGTAACTGCCAAGCCGCGGCCCGTACTCGAGTTCGTTGGCAGCGAGATTCTCCTGCGCTGTCTGCCAGGCAATCGCATCGCCAAGCATCCCAATGATCTCTTTGTTGACTACTCCGGCGACGGTCGCCTCACGAAGTGTCTTCTTGTCAGTGCGGGCTTGTTTACTCCATGCTTTCAATCCACGGTGCTGTAGCTCAAAGCGTGCTTTGAGGCCCTTCAGGTCAAGGGCAAGAATCTCGGGATTGAATGTCGACTCCAGCGCGATCTGACGCTCCCGCACGATTGCAGCCAGTTCCCCGAGGACACGGGTGCTTTCCTCCAAAGCCCCCTGAATGCTCGGGTTGATCCAGCTTGGTTCCGGGAGGCTACCCTCTTGGCTGAGCTCCGCGAGGGACGAAAGGGCACGGCATTTGTTGAGCGTCAGGGCTTGCGGTTCAACATCGAAGAGCACGCCCAGTTGATTGGCCTTGCCGAATAGAGACTCGATCAGTGAGGCAGTTGCAGCAGTTGCCAGCTCGATACCGTCGAGCTGGCCGAACGGAAACTGGTTGAGGGGGCGGCTGAAAATGGCCGGATCGCGTTCAAGGAATGTTGCAAGCGGAGCAGTAAGGGCTTTGTCGTCCTTGTCCCAGCGGTCATCACATAGCCCGCTGATCTGAGACTCCTTGGCCTTGTACTCAGTGTCGTCAGCCTGAAGCTTTTCAATCCTGCGAAGGACATCAGGGAATTTAGGATCGGAATACCAGTGTTGTGGCGTCTTCCTTTTCTTACTTAGAAGGGCGGAAAGCTCTGTTCGAGAGCGGATGCCTGCAGTGTCTAGGGCAACAGGCCAGAATGGCATTTGCGCATCAAAGAGCCTGACGGTCCGCAGGAGGCGGTCACTCGCCAGTGCCATAGAATCAACGCACTTCTCAATTTCCTTAACCTGCGCCTGGGTAAAACCAGATCCGGCTAGACCTCGCCAGGCAAAGGATTCGCCCTCAGCCGCTGGGCGCCAAACCTTCGAGAGTGACGTTGCGCTGAGCAGGATGTCAGCAAGAGTGTCGGCGGAAAGCGAGCCGAGTTTGCTGGGATCACCAGCAGGGTACTCGCCGACATCTGTCAGCTGCGCCAAGCGTCCCAAGACGTCGAAAAGGCTCCGCCCCAATGGGCTTCGGACCTCATTCATGGCGTCAGCGTGGTCGCTTAACCGAGTCCGGCTCTTAGTGAGTTGAGAGCGGTCCGTTTCTGAGAAGGCGCTCTTGGCTATGGGCCGTCTGGTGAGCTCAGCGTGCAGTGTCTGGACCACCTGTTTACGGGTTGCCTTGTGGCTGTGCAACTCAAGCAGGAACGGATCCAATTGCCTGCTCGTCAGCCGGTCGCGCACCACATCCAAGGCGGCCGCCTTTTCGCTGACGAATAGCACCGTTTTCCCTGTAGCGATGAGCTCAGCGATGATGTTGGCGATGGTTTGGCTCTTGCCAGTGCCTGGAGGCCCGTCCATGATAAAGCTCCGGCCATCTCTCGCCGCGAGAATGCACTTTCTTTGGCTTCCATCGGCGTCAAGAATGCTGTGAAGCCTTTCCGGCGGCAGGCTGGAGTCCAGGTCTTCGTCGGAAACAGGGTCAAAGGAGAAAGCTTCCGAGTTCGGCGCCTCCGGCCCCAGGGCCATGAGTTGAATCATGCCATTGGCTGAGATTTTGGCTTCGTTTTGCTCAAGGTCACGATACATGGCTTCCTTGTGGAAGCTGAAGATGGACATGACTACCCGCTCGTCAACAGTCCATTCCGTGTAGTGCGCGATAGCCTTCCGCACACCGGGAAGCACCGTCGCGACGTTCAGGTCGTCTATGTCGAACTCCGGGAGGTCCAGTCCGAAGTCCCTGCTCAGCTTGAGGCCGAGCGCCGTATTCAGCGACGGCTCATCTTCCGTTCGCCTCAGCACATACTGTTTCCCCTCCTTGGCTAGACGGACGGGCACCAGCAGCAACGGACTGGAGATTTTCTTTCCGTCAGCAGGATCTATCCAATTGAGCATGCCGTGGCCTAGATAAAGGGTCCATACGCCCCGGTCTGCATACTCTTGTTCCGAGCGTTGGTGCAACCGCTTTGAGGTGCTCCAGATCTGGACAGCCGTTTTACCTGCGACGCGTAGGGTTCGGGAACCTTTTGTCGGAAGCCTTAGGGACAGTGCGGACTCGCCCGCCTCCTCGTCGGCCGGTTCGCTGCTCACGAGCATGACGTCGCCGTCACCTACCAACGCTTCTACACCGGCGCAACCAGGTTCAACAATTTCAAAAGTTCCGCTCTTGGGGTGCTGAAAATAAACCAGCCTCTGACGCCTGTCGATCGACAACAGGTCGTCCCGCCACCGTTGCATCTGCAACATGAGCTTCTTGTCCAAGACACCATTGCCTGTCGACACGGATTCTCCTACCTTTCCGCCCCATGCGGAAAATTGCTGCATCTCACTCAACGTTCCGGCGTATCGGGCCGATTGTTCAATGAAGGTTATCTGTCCGGTTGGTCTGCTGAGTTTCCAGCCCAAAAGTACGACAGCCGTCGCAATTTTGAATCAAGTTCTGCGCAGTATTCATTTTTCCGAGGCCATGCGGGCCAGCTCCTCCACGACAGCCGGAATTAACTTGGCAGGCACGTTATCAATCAGCTGGGACGAGAAGAACTTGGCCCAATGTGCAGCCATCGCCTGCTGCATCCCATCCAGTCGGGCCATCTCGCTCCCGGCAGTACCTTCAGTGATGGCTTCGCCCCCGAAGGACGCTATATCTTCCTCGGGGCTGACGACGTCGGACGTGTTGTCTGCCAACGTACTGACGGGTTCGGCATCGGTGACAGCGGAATCGGCTCCTAAGTCTGCATCAACCAAAATCATCGCGTCTGCCTCTGACAGTTGTCCTGTCTGTTCACCGTCCTGCGCGACCCCGGGCTCCGCTTTGTCCGGGCCGCCAAGAATCTCGGGCAGGGACCCGAGAGGATAAATCACGTCGAGATGAGTAGTAGTCCTCGTCAAAGCGATGTACAGCATACGTTCGCCGTGCGGCATCGCCAGAATTCCCGCCGGATCAACCACTAGGACGGCGTCAAACTCGAGCCCCTTGGCATCTTCGGGAGTGACAAGATTGATGGCAGTGGATAGCTCACCTTGGGTTGATTCGCTCCACTGCAGATCGTCATTACGGAATGCGGCTCTGAGCTCGGGCCATAAGTGGGGCGGGGCGATCACTCCAACAAATCGGCCTCGTCCGCTATGGGTAAATACTGACCGGGATACGTCGTGGGCCAGTTCCTCACGGCTGACCCCAAGGAAACGCGGCTCGTATTCAACGTCCCTCAAAATACGCGGTGGAGTTATAGAAGGTGCGGCTGACTTGAGCACTGGCAGGGCGACGTCAAAAACCTGCCTCGGGACCCGGTAGCCGTGCTCAAGCTCCACAACGTGCGAGCCGGTGCTGTCAGCGGTACCCGAACTGAGAATCTGCACGACGTCGTCCCAGGAGTCCCGCGAGTACGGTCCCGTCGATTGAGCGATGTCACCCACGACGGTCATTGACCCGTTCTTGGACCGTCTGCGGATAGCGCGGAGCTGCATCTTGGAGAGATCCTGTGCTTCGTCCACCACAATGTGTCCGTACGTGCGAGGTGACTCGCGCATCAGCACCTGCGCCTCATCAAGCAAGGCAAGGTCAGCGAAGGTCCAAGGCTCATCACCCACTTTGTCTGATTGCTGGCGGTACAGCAGCTCTATCTCTTCCAGGGTCAAGTGCCCATATGCGGCGCGCTTGAGCCGTTCCTTCGAACCCAGGAGATCCCGGAGAAATTGCTGAGGGGTGATCTGCGGCCAGATCTTTTCGACCTCCGCCTCCAGAGCTCTTACATCGAGAAATTGTTCCGGGGCCACCTGACGGATATTGCCCAGCAGCGGCGCGCACAGCTCGACGAGCCGCTGCCTAAAGCGACGGCGGCCGTCCGCGAACGTCTCGAACTGCATGCTGCTCAAGACCTCAGCGACCGATTTCGCAGGGATGGAAACAGTAAGGACCGTATTTCGCCGCTGAATTCGCACGTCCGCGGCCGGAACCCGGATGCGCTGCTTGAGCCCGCTTTTCAAAACCTGGCTCATGCGTGCCGAGCCTTTAATTTTCGCTGCGTCAGTGGAGTCCTCCCCACTCACCCGAACGTCGCTCGACAGGAGATTCTGTAGTGCCTGCTGGACTACGTCGTCGTCTCCAAGATCCGGCAGAACCCTTCGTATGTACTTCGTAAAGGTCGGATTGGGCCCGATGACCAAAACGTCCTCAGGTGGCAAATCATCCTGATAATTGAAGAGGAGCCAAGAGACACGGTGAAGTGCCACGGCAGTTTTTCCGGTGCCGGGTCCGCCCTGTATGACGAGGAGCTGATCGGGGTCAGCGCGCACAAGCCTGTCTTGAGCGGCCTGGATTGTCTTGACGATATCCGTCATCTCTGAGCCGCGCTTACGGCTCAGAGCCTGTAGTAAGGCATCACCCGTGTAACTGTGTTTGTCGAGCTCATCTACAGCCTCGGCCAAGGCCTTGTAGATGAAGTCTTCAAAGTCAATAATTTTGTTCGCTGGTGCATTGAAGACACGTTTGCTGCGAAGCCCCATCGGATCCTGAGCAGAAGCCTGATTAGCCACAGCGGCGGCCGGAGCCTGCCAATTGACCACGAGAAGATTCTTCTCGTCGTCAAAGATGGCGACCTTCCCGATATACAGCTTGTCGCCGTCTTCATAGTCGATCCGGGAGAGCGCAACGGGGTCATCGGGAGAGGCAACCCTGCGTTTTTCCATCGCATGCTTATAGGCGCGGCGCTCAACGGCAGTACCCGCAGAGGCAGTAGCTAGGGACCAGGCCGCGGCCTGGTTGTCGCGGTGATGTTTCGCTTGGTCGAAATAGGACTGCTCCCGTTGAAGCTCACCCGCTTTAGAGAGAGATCCGACGCCGGCGTCTACACCCACTATTGCCCCCAGTTTTATGGCCACCCCGGGCCGTGCTATCTCAGTTGTAACAATGTAGCTGGCACCACAGACATTTCTAGAACGCCTTGGTGACGAAACTGGATGGCCGAAGGGGACTTTCCCCACGTTACGGGTGCATAACTCCCCCAGTCTCACTGGCCCCATCACCCATCGCGGGCGCAGATGCGGCGGATATCGGGGTTCACCATCCGGGGCGTCGAAACTGCCCGTTGGGGAAGTCCGACGGCGGACGGCCAGGAAGGCTTCCGTCTTTGGTACGTGCGCGTGGCCGGCTCAGCTGGTGAAATCGTTGGCGCAGCTGGGGACCAGTCTGCTGCGGCGTTCACTTGCTGCAGCTACATCGACTTCACTGGCCATGCGGAGATCCTGGCGCAGCTAGATCATGTGACGAGGGCTGGAGGAAGCGCCCGGTGATGGAGGTCGCGTCCATGCGTTCCCCCGCGCGAAGATGTTCCCCGTCCGAGACGCTGACTGACGTTGTGAAATCGACCAACTGTATGGGCTAAGCCTCGTTCCACAGTCTCTTCAATTGAGCGAGGGTTACGTCTCGGAGCGGAACGCGCGCTGAGTAGTGGGGCATAACAAAACAGCGTGCCCCTCCTATCTCCAGGCCGCCAAGTAGCCCGATTCCTTCAAATCTTCCAAAAAGGACTTGAGCGGTTTTCTTGAAAACGAATATGACGAGCGGCGAAGCATGTGTCCTTAAGTTCCTATCCAGTTCTTGGGCGCCAAATTCCAGTTCCGCAAGTTTGAGACTTTGAGCGTTTCGACTGGGGCGCTTTACCAGATCGGTGAAGCCAATGCCTTGAGAAAGTGCCAAATCGTCGTCGTAAAGACCGGGCACATCTTTGTGCTGCCTGGACTCCAAGACACCGGCGTCATGTAGCATCCTAAACATACGCCTGCCAGCCAGCCCCTGGTAATAATGCCCCACACGAACGCTGGCGTCAGTGGGATTAATTCCTACGAGGATTGCTCGCGGATTCTGCGGCCACAGGTCCGACAAAGTCAGATACTCGGCCCCCATCCAAAGTTCTTTCTTTTGGTGTCCGATAAGCCTTGTCTCTTCCCGTTGTTCCTGGGCAGGCATGTTCATTCAGCAATTATCAGGCGACACCAGGCTTTTCGTAAGCGCGACTCCAGCTCCCGACAAGTTGCCCTGACCAATGTGGACCCGTGCACCTGGCTGGTATTGGCAAGATTCCGCGGGTGTTGACCGAGGAGTTGTTATCGCTTCCTGCGGGAATATACCTGTTAGGTTACCTAGAAACAGTTGATTTGATTGCTAGTCAAGGACTTCTATGCACGTTGTGAAGGGCCCAGCTTGGGGTGGGGGTCTCGACGGTCGTTATCCCGGAAGGTACCCCTTGTCTGTCGAGCGCCACGTTCTTAGGTCGGTTGGCGAGCTGTTGCCTGGGGTGACAACCGTGACAAGGAATGCGCGCTACTACAGCCTGCACTCCTATACAGCGCTTCAGGCCAAAGCACGCGGAATGACTGCGTCTGAATCACTCGAGTTTCTTCGCCGATCGGAAACGCTAATTGCAGCGATTTCCATACTCCACGAGGGGCAACATGCGTGGCTCCCCCGACCGCATGGAGCGGATTATTTGGAAAGCAGAATCAAGGACGGGCTGAACCTCGGACAGCTCTCCCGGCCAGGCGCGTACGCCGGCCGCTCCATTGGCTATAAAGGTCAGTATCAAGCGTCCGAAATGCTTCTGGGGCTGCTACCGACTGGCAACAGCCAAATCACGGCTTTCGATACAAGCCGGTTGAACGACGGATTTCGTGGCCTTTACGAGCTGACGCGGGAGGAACATTTAAGTGAAGAGCAGTTGCGAACGAACTGCCACCTCTGCGTTTGTGGCTCACGAACCGAATCTGATGGGGCCGTGCTTCGGGAGTTGCTGCTGGCCCAGGGAGCGCAACCGGAGACCGATCATGACAAGCGACGACAAACGGTACGGATGATACTCCGCCTAATACAACTTAGCTCACCGACCAGCATCAACACCGAGCTCGTTGATTCGCTTAATTACTCCCCTGTCGTCCATCATGACGAACTGCTTTTACAACTGGATGCTGTACAAGCCTGGCAAGGGGTAACGCTTCGAAACCGTTCCGTCAGTGCGTGGAGGGCCCTTTGGGCCGGCCTCGTAGAGGCAGTACCAGGGCTATGCCATCGATCCCAGTTCCCAACCCCGTTGGTAGATGTTCTCCCTAACGTCTCAGTTGGTGGATATGTTCGCTCGTTTCCTCAGGTTTGGACGCCTGAAGGACCAGCTCACCCCGCTGAGCTGGAGCAGTCTGCTGCATGCGAGTCCGACATGGAAACATTCATGGCAACGATTCTTCTCGGGTCGCTCCGGCTTGCGGGGATGCCCGATCATGTCAAACCCTATTTCGAGTCAAAAACTGACTCCCTTCAGGAAATGTCGCCAACTTGGTTATTGGACCGAGTTCACGAGTGGGACGGACGCCCGCTGAAGGATTTCGCGCACCATATCGTCGAGCTACTCCTGCGCAGGGCGAACAGGCTCTCACTGAGAAAAGCTAGGTTCGATGCCTCAACGGGATCGATCAAGATTCCAACACGGATATTTTTTAGGGACGATCTGGTGTTCAAGGACTCGAATGAAGGTGGCGGCAGCGTGTCGCTTCGCTTGGCCCCACTTGTGCACATTCTCTCCGGCATCGATTTGCTCGTCCGGGACGAAAATGAACAATGGCAGATCACCGATCGAGGAGCCGAGGCACTTGCCTAGCGATTTTCAACAGATTCCTAACCCATTTCCGATGCTTCTGGAGGAGGAACGAACCAGGCAAGTCCAAGCAAGGGAAGCTCTCTTCCTGACGTTCAACGTTGATCTTGCCTTCTTCGAAGCCCAAGTCCTCGGTACCTGTCTTGCTACAGGTGCGCGCGCATCCATCATCGCCGACGGAAACGTCTGGGCTCCGGATCCTCGTGCCGTGCGACATGCTGGGCGCTCATACAACGTTGGCCTTGTCACCGGACGCGCCGCGTTTCACCCTAAGGTGGTTATTCTTGCGGGCGAGGATAGGGTCCAGGTAGCCATCGGTTCTGGCAACCTGACGTTGGGTGGATGGCAATATAACGATGAGGTCTGGATTCAGTTCGCCGGTGACAAGACGTCCTATCCGGCGATATTCCACGACATAACTGAATGGCTTCGCGGTTTTGCCCATTTTCGATGGCTCGACGCCGATTCCAGCGATTCAGTTCGCAGAACGTGTGCGCTTGTACGACGGCTCATGGAGCAGAGCGAGGCTGTTGATACCGGGCACACCTTCATTACTTCCGCCGAGGAAGCGATTCTAGGCAGTCTTCCTTCGGAGCCAGTAACAGAACTTCGGTTATACGCGCCATTCCTGGACAGCTCCATGGCTGCGACATCAAGGTTAATCGAAAGATTGCGACCCCAGAAAGCAACTCTGCTCCTCCAACCAGGTTTGACGGTCTTCGACCCAGTCGAAGTACAGGAGTGTGCCGACAAATATGAAATTCACATTGAGGCACAAGAATCGGACCGGAGGAACAAGTACCGTCATGGAAAGGTGATCTGGTGGAAATCTAACGGTACTTCGCGAGCCCTGGTCGGGAGTCCTAACCTTTCGGGGGCTGCGCTCTTAAGAGCTTGGTCTTCTGGCGGGAACTATGAGACTGCGGTTGTGGGACCTGCTTCCGTCCTCACCGTTCCAGACGGACGGCCTATCGATGCTTCGAGCATAAGTCCAGCAAATACGGGAACCGCGTATCCATCACTACGCCCAGGACCGTCAATCAGGTCGGCCCGTATCGTTGATGGTAACTTGACGATCACACTCTCAAGCCCGGCGTCGATGCTTTTAGAATTGGAAGCTTCCGAGTTCAGAGACCCTCCAGAACAATGGAGTCTGCTCGGTTCGTTTCAAGAGGGGCAGATTGAACTCCGGACCGCGTGTGCAATGAGCGCTGTCAGTAGGGTCCGACTGTCTTGGCGTGACGCTGAGATCAAACACGTCGGACCGATCATGTTCGTAATGGACCCACTCAGGATCAGCGCAGCACCCAGAACCCCGTCAAGAGCAAAGTCGTACAAATCGCCCACACCGGGTGAGCTATGGCAAGATGCCGGACGCGCCCTTGATTCCTTGGACAAAGATTTCGCGGCGCTTCGGGAAGTATCCCTGCGCACTATCGGTCCGAGGGCGACGGCGGTTGGAGAAGGCGCGCAGCCCAGGCAGCGGCCTGTCCCCTCTGAAGCCAAAGTGAACGTCGAAAGCCCGTGGCTATGGGATCTTGAAGCGGCATCTCGGATTCAAGGCCCGCTCTTGACTGCCTTCGTGTTGGGTTTACCTCCTGCCCCCGCTTCGAGTAACGAAGTGGTAGCACCACCCCGATGGGCTGATGTCCTAGTGGACGACAACGAGGCCGTCCTCGATGACGAACACGATGATGCGGTGGCAAGTGTCATCCCGAAGGTTTCAGATACGGAGGCGTTAGCCCCGGACCATTCCAAATCTCCAGAAGCAGATCGACGACGACGTAGAAAACGATGCGCCCAGTGGGTGGCAAGCCTGGATGATCAGCCCCCGTTCGTTCAGCTTGCCATGCTTCGCATCGTCACGAGCTTCTTTAGCGCCGGCAATTGGGATTCGTCGGATGTAGAGCCGCTGCGGCTCATGAGTACCCTCATCCGGCATCTGGCCAACGAACCGATTCCGGACGAATTGCGGGCCTCCGTTTCCAGCATGACTCTCGTAAGCTGCGCAGTAATGCGAGTCGCAACCGACCTCCGGACCACAAGCGAAGCAACGCTCATATATAGAAGCATTCTGCGGAGTGCCGCCACTCAGCTCGGTCGCTTCGACGAAGACTTGGCTTCAGAATACTGCCGGACATTGGTAGGTCATGATTCTCAGACACTGCGTCTTGACCATGTGCAGCATTTGATCGAGAGTGATCTGACCGGTGATGAGTTCAAGGATGCTCGTGCGGCCGCAGCGCAAGCCGGGTGGGAGTTCCTTAGCCAGGGTGGAACCAAGATCTTTGTACACGGCAAATTCTCGAATCCAGAGCTGGCTGCCATCACAGTCGCCGGTTGGATTGATCGGGACAATCCGCCTCCGGTCTGGGCAATTAACTCAAATGGAGGCTGGTGTATGTGTATCTGGGAGCGACCCAACCTCATCATCGCGGACGGCAAGGGTCCTAGGCCGATCTGGAAGCATTTCCGGCTCGCGTCCCATATGTCACCTGCTGCTTTTGCCAATCAACGGAGGTCTGACGACTCGTACTCCAGTGGTAAGCAACGAGTAAGTCAACCTTGGCTGCCGTTCCCCGAGGCCAAGCAAGCACTAGTGCGATGGGGGTTGGCTGAACCAGTACCACTGATGGATAGTCCTCAGGCGTCTCCACGTATGCCGTAAAGCTTTCACCAAGCCTCCGGCGCCGTTTCCTTTACTTCTGCAGGTTTCACTTCGTGGCAGAATTGAAGTCCAGCAGGAACGAAAAGGAAGCACCTTGCACGAGAGCACGTTTGACCTTTTTCTAAAGCCGGACCAGACGCCAGCGCAGGTACTCGAGGACTTGCCTATCCGTGAACGTCAAGTACAACAGCTCCGAGAAGCGTTTGCCGCAGCCGGCATCGATTCCATGGACGATCGCCGTGCGATCATCGAAAGCTGCGTAGTTCGCCCGGTCGACTCCATAAGGGACCTTCTCGCAAAGGACGTACGGCCGATCCTCCGCCGTATCGAAGAGCGCCGTCTCCCAGCCAAACAGATATCGGGCTCGGCATGGGACAACCGCGAAGAGGACACCTGGATCGACAAGCTCTAGCCGAAATCAACCTGTGGCACCGGACTGGCTCAGTAACGCGGCGTCGTTGCGGGCTACCAGTCAAAGGTTCGCTAGGATCAAGGCAGCTTCAAGTAACAGAGCCGCCTCCTATCCATCGTTGTATGGGACAAGCAGTCGGCGTGGTAGTGCTCCAGGGGGTAAATATTGGATCCGGATTCCAACCATTGGTTTGAACTCGGCGATGCAGCGACCCCTGCAGAGCGTCAGGCCCTAGAAAAGTTCAAGGCGCTCCTACCCACTGATTCAGTCACTTACGCCTGGTCTAATCTGACGTTCATCGACGCGAGCGGGCGCACCAACGAAGTTGATGTCCTGCTGCTCACGCAGCAGGGCCTCTTCATCGTCGAGCTCAAGGGCTGGCACGGAACACTGACCGGAGACCAGCAAAGCTGGACTCTGACCAGTCCGACTGGCAGCAGCAGCGTGCGCCCGAATCCGTACATATTGACGGACAGCAAAGCCAAGCGTTTGGCGGGCCTCTTGAAACTGAAGGCCCCCAATACAGCAGCAGCCAAGAACGTCCCCTTCATCAGGCCCATGGTCGTCCTGCACGGACAAGACTCCGTCGTCAAGCTGGATGAACTAGGGGCAACTGGAGTCTGGGCACTCGACGGATACAAAGTCTCCGGACTGAAAACCCGTTCCGTCAGCGATTTCCTTAGGTCTCCGGTGTCTAACCACCATGACCTTGTAGACGTCCCTCGCGCCAACAAGATTCGGACGCTCATCCAAGCGGCCGGGCTCAAGCCCACCCCAAAATCCCGGTTCGTGGGCCAGTACTCCCTGGAGAAGGCCGATCCCCTAGGCGAAGGCCCGGATTGGCAAGACGTGCGAGCCGTGCACCCGGCCATTAAGGCGGTGCGCCGCATACGGTTGTTCGATCTTCCACCGGGCGCATCGGCGGAGGTCCGCAAGGAAATCGAGCTCTCCGCGAAGCGCGAGTACGCACTCACGCACGGGATATCCCACAGTGGCATCACGGCTCCGCTGGACTACCTTGCTACGGATTCCGGTCCGGCCTTGGTCTTTGATCACGACGACGGGGAGCTCGCCTTGGGCGAGTTTATCCACCGACGCTGGGCCGATCTGGGAATCGACGAAAAAATCAGTCTCATCAGGGAAGTCGGCGAAATCCTCCAGTTCGCTCATTCGAGGCGGCTGGCTCATCGAGCTCTAACGCCCCGGCAGGTGTTCGTCCGGGAGTCCAAGTCTGGTCTTCATGTGTCCATACGTGACTGGTTCACAGGAACGAAATCGCTGAGCTCAACTTCGGCCGGCCCGTCCCAGTCGAGAACTTCCTTCGGCACCGCGGAGCCTCAAAACCTCATCAGTGCTGAAAACTGGGTTTTTCTCGCCCCCGAGACACTGACGGCCCGCTCCGAGCTGCCCCCGATACCTCTGGACGTCTACGGTCTCGGGGCCCTGTCCTTTTTCATCCTTAGCGGGCGGGCGCCCGCCAACACCTTGGCTGAACTTCAGGAGATCTTCGCCAACCACTCCGGCCTGGATCTTGGTGCCATTGGTGACCTACAGGGGCCTTTCGTTGAACTGGTCCTAAACGCGACTCGGCAGTCGGAGGCCGATCGTACGGCGAGCATTGATGCCTTCCTCAAAGAACTGGATGCCGCAGTTGAAAAGCTGACCCGGCCTGATCCCAGCAACCGTCCAAAGGCCAGCACTCCGCAAGAAGCATCCACCGGTCAGATGATTGGCGACCGATTCGAGGTCAAGGGACGTCGTGGGAGCGGATCCACCGGAACCGTTTTTGAGGTCGACGATTACGAGACGGGCAGAGAAGGCCTCATCTTAAAGGTTGCGAGAGATGACGCCGCAGCGCTCCGCCTTCGTGACGAAGCTGACATCCTCGCTGCGCTGGATCATACGAGGCTTGTACGGCTTGTCGAAGGACCGCTCAACGTCGACGGGCAAACCGCTCTGCTGTTGACTGATGCCGGCGACGAAACTCTTGCCCTCCGAATTCAGTCAGAGGGCCGAGCCACGATCGAACAGCTTGAAAGCTATGGAGCTGACCTATTCGCCGCGGTAGCCTATTTGGATTCAGTCGGCATCTACCACCGGGACATCAAGCCGGCCAACCTGGGAATCGTTCGGGACTCATCTACACGGAAACCCCGGCTGGTCCTCTTCGACCTGTCGTTGGCACGCGAACCCCTTGCCATGATTGGATCCGGAACACGTGGATACCTGGACCCCTATCTCGGGCCTCCGAGGCGCCGGCAATACGATAAGGCTGCCGAGCTCTACGCCGTCGCCGTAACGCTCTTCGAGATGGCCACCGGCTCGCTCCCTTGGTGGCGCGACGGCGACGCAGGCCCCAGCAGCCCTGCCGACGAAGTTGTGCTGGTGCCACAGTCTTTCGAATCGGCCATTGCCGATTCTTTGATCGCTTTCTTCAGGGTTGCACTGTCCCCTGATGCGGTCACGCGTTTTTCTGATGTACACGCCCTGGCTACTGGCTGGGCCGCTGTCTTTCGTTCCTTGGACGAGGCAGCGGGTGGAGACGACGCAGACGAGGCCCTCCGGGATGCGGCGGCGGATGCCGCAACCCTTGACACGCTGCTCGCTGATGCGGGGTTTACGGCGCGGGCCATGTCCGCGGTCAACAGACTCGGCGTAGCGACCGTTGGCGAGCTGCTCGGCACCTCACCGATGCAGGTGAACTCGATACGCGGCCAGGGCGAGAAGACACGAAAGGAAATTCAGCGACGCATCCGGGATTGGAAGTCCAGGCTGCTGACTGGCGGAACAAGTGCCGCTCCACGCCCCCTCGGCAACCTCGACAAGAGTATTGACACCCTGCTCGGGGGCCTGGTCCCCGTACCAAACAAAGCGAACGGTACAGAGGTCTTCGTTCTGCGCCTGCTTTTGGGCATTCGAACCCCACGGCCCGGCGGTGACCCCGCAGAACTGATTGCATCAAGTGCAGCTTGGCCGACAATATCTCAGGTGGCTGAGCTGAGCGGAGTCAGCAGCGGCAGGGTCTCGCAGATTGTCACCGCCGCGACCGCCCGATGGCAGCGAAATCGTGTTCTAGCTGAGGCCCAGGACGAGGTACAGAGCATCCTATCGGCCGAGGGAGGCGTAGCAGAGCTCGCCGAGGTTGCATCCGCGCTCCTGATCTCCCATGGTTCATCATCCACGGGAGACGACCGTTTAAGACTCGCGCAGGGACTGGTCAGGGCGGTCATCGAAGTGGACGCTCGCGCATCGAACGCACGTTTGGCTCAGCGACGGCTCAGCTCCACTGGACGAATCCTCATAGCAGCACAGATCGACCAGGATGCCGCCCGCCCGAGTGATCCGGAATCGTTGCTGGTGCTGGCCCAAGCGTTGGCCGCCAAGGTAGATACCCTTGTGGACTCGAGGGACGGATCGTTCAGGCTGTTGCCCGCGGCGACGGTGAGGCCGGTCTTACGCGAACTGGACAAGGCCGCGATCCTGCACGACGACAGGATTCTACGTCTGGCCGTTGCGGCCTCACATACCGCTGCCCTGTCTGGCCGCGGAGAGTTGTACGCCAAGACACTCCCGGCAGAGAAGGCGCTGGAGTTCACGCTCCGGGACGTCGTGGTGCGGGAACTTAGCGAGTCGAGCGCACAAAAACGCGTGACGTCACGCTTTCCCACAGTGAGGGAACTGCCTCCACGACCAGAGCTTGACGGCCTCATCGAAGCAGCGATGCCGGGCATGAGGTGGCGGGACGGAAGCTACACGCGAGTAGAGCGCTCCGAATTCGCCTCCGTGGCAGGGTCCACTACACATACAAAGCTGTCTTCCACACAGATACTTGAGATCGAACGGCAGCTTGCCCAGTCGCTGACCCGGAAATCGGCCGTGACACTTGCCGTTCGACCCAGGGACTTCATCAGGACTTCGAAGGCACTGACTCAAGTCTTCGGACTGAAGCTTGTGGACGTCTCAGCCGAAGTGGTCAAAGCAATCCGCGCCACCGCACAGTCCAAAAATGTCGATTGGGATGTGGTTCTGCGGGCGGATGCCAAATCCGCTTCGCCGTCAGACCATGCGAACCTGGCTCAGCTCGTCAGGATGGCAGTCGGACCCTTGTGGGTGGAGCTGGTAGACGATCCGAATCCTTTGCTGCTCACTAATATTGGTCCTCTGCTGAAATTTGGGTTCGGCGCCGAAGTGGCCAGGCTTTTTGATATGTCCGTCCCGAGGCCGGCCGCGCGCTGGGTCGTAGCACCGAAACGCGGTTCGGCAAATACCCCGTCCTCAGACGGGCGCGTCCCTCCCATGGGTCCGGATGGATTCGTCGATATTTCGCCCGGGCTCGCCTCGGCTCTCAGCAAACGTGAAAGCACCATGTCGTCCGGAAAGGACACCCTGTGATCGATTCCAAGCTTCTTCTCGCGGACCTCAAGAAACAGCTGAAGCTTCTAGAGTCCGACCTACGTAGTGAAGCTAAACGCCCCACGGGTGAAGAATCCGAAAGGTGGGCAAAGGAGCTCCGCGAGGAGCATCAGCATGCTCGTGACCACGACCGCACAGCACGCACTTTCGATGACTGGCTCGAGGGAGAGGTCTCTCAGGCCGCTGTTGCCTGGATTGTCGCCAGCGTCTTCATCCGCTTTTGTGAAGACAACGCGCTCCTAAATGACCTCTGGATTGCGGGGCCAGCCGATCGCACGCAACGGGCATCTGAAGCTGAAATGGCTCACTACGCGAAACTACCCACCGACAATGCCCGCGATTGGCTGAAGACAGCTTTCGGTGCTCTCGCGGACCTACCCGCGGGCAGGGCGCTTGTTGACCGAAAGCACAATCTGGTGTGGCGGGCTCCCATCAGCGCAGAGTCAGCCAGTGCTCTGCTGAAGTTCTGGCGGCAGACCGACGAGGACGGCGTACTCCGCCACGATTTCACGGACCCCGACTACGGAACCCGGTTCCTGGGTGATCTTTACCAAGACCTATCTGACTACGCCAAAAAGACCTTCGCGCTCCTGCAGACGCCCGACTTCATCGAGGAATTCATCCTCGATCAAACGCTAACTCCAGCCATCCAGGAGTTCGGCATCGCTGGATTGAAATTGATTGACCCAACCTGCGGAAGCGGCCACTTCCTGCTGGGGGCCTTTGAACGGCTTCACTGCGAGTGGGAAGCCGACAGCCCCGGCCTTTCCAGACGCCAGAGGGTGCAGAACGCTCTGGACTCCATCCATGGTGTTGATTTGAACCCGTTTGCGGTGGCCATCGCGAGATTCAGGCTCACTGTGGCTGCCCTAGGCGCCTGCGGGGAGTCGTCGCTGGTTACGGCGCCGGCGTTCTCGTACCACTTGGCTGTTGGCGACTCGCTCATCGGCGAGCAGGGTCGTCAGGGAGACCTCTTTGAAGACGGAGAAGATGCATACTCCTATGCTTCTGAAGACATAGGAGATTACAAGGGGATTCTGGAGCCCGGCACCTATCACGTCGTAGTTGGAAATCCGCCCTACATCACGGTCAAGGACAAAGCCCTGAACGAGTGGTATCGACAGGCCTACGAGACGTGCTCGGGCAAGTATGCCCTCTCGGTTCCGTTTATGGAGCTCTTCTTCCGCCTAGCAATTAGAGGTTCGGCCGGCACGACTGCCGGCCACGTCGGGCAGATTACATCCAATTCATTCATGAAGCGAGAATTCGGCAAGAAACTGATTCAGGATCTGCTTTCGGGAAGGACTCTCTCGAACCCTGTTGATCTAACCCATATCATCGACACCTCGGGCGCCTACATTCCGGGCCACGGTACACCGACGGTGATTCTGGTCGGGCGCAGACGCGCACCTGTCGCAAGCACAGTGCGTGCGGTTTTAGGCGTTAGGGGAGAACCCGGCCAGCCGAAGGATCCTTCCAACGGCCTAGTGTGGAGTGAGATTACGAAGCATCTCGCGGAAGAATCCTTCAACGGCAAATTTGTGACCGTTGCTTCCCCAAGTCGAGAGACGTTCGCACAACATCCTTGGTCCCTGTCCGGCGGCGGCGCGGCGGCCCTCAAGGAGTTGCTAGATATGAGCGCGGCGGAGACTCTAGGCGGAGTTTCCGATGCGATCGGCATAATGGCAGTTCTTGGCGAGGAAGAACCCTTTGAACTCCCACCGGCTTCAACCGAACCCTCCATAGATGTTGTGGTCGGCGAGGACGTGAGAGATTTCCGCTGTTCTGGACACGCTCGATTCTGGCCGTACACTGAGGCTCTGAACATCTCTGACCAGGCTGCCGGTTCGAAATGGATGTGGCCCTTTAGACGCAGTGTGTCCGGGTACCTGATGTTTGGGAAAACCCGCCAGGAGCGGGGCCTCAGTTGGTTCGAGTACGGGATGCTGGCCAAGCCCAAGCTAACTAACCGATTTACGATTGCGTTTGCATTCGTGGCAACACACAATCATTTCGTACTGAACCGTGGCGGTAAGATATTCAACCGCACCGCCCCAGTGATCAAGTTGCCTACAGACGCGACAGAAGAACATCACCTCGGCCTTCTTGCCATTTTGAACTCGTCCACAGCCTGCTTTTGGCTCAAGCAGGTCTGCCATGACAAAGGCAACGGCGGTGTCGGAGGAGGAATCGCCGACCAAGAATGGGAGCGCTTCTTCGAGTTCACCAGCACGAAGTTGCAGGGATACCCATTGCCAAGCCATCTGCCCGTTGAACGTGGTCGTGTACTAGATAACCTTGCCTCGGCATTAGATAGCACGTGCCCCTCAACGACTGTCAGTAAATTCGTTGGTGACTCCTCTGCAACGAAACTGAACGAAGCGTTGAACCGGGCCCGCGAAGAGTGGGATTCATTACTAAACCGGATGATTTTCGCACAGGAAGAACTCGATTGGGACGCCTATAGAACCTATGGTTTGGTGGAAACAGATCTAACCTACAAGGGTACAGAATTAGATAGTCTAGAACGAGGAACCAGAGCCTTCGAGTTAGTTCTTGCCCAGCGGCAGGAGGACGGAATTGAAGAGACGGCCTGGTTCACCCGGCACGATACGCGCCCTCAGACCTCCATCCCGTCAGGTTGGCCGGATGACTATAAAGAATTAGTTTCACGCCGTCTCCAGGCAATGCGCCTCGTTCCCGAGATCCTGCATCTAGAACGCCCCGAGTTCAAGCGCCGCTGGGCAACTGAGCCATGGGATGCTCAGCAGCAACGGGCCTTACGCGAACTCATCCTGGATCGGCTGGAAGATGTCACCCTTTGGGCGGACGCTCAAGGTGCGTCCTGCAAATCGGTGGCCCAATTAGCCGACGCAGCGCGGCACGACGCAGTTTTGGTCGCGGCACTGCAAGTTCTGACGGGATCCTCACATGTGGAGCTTGTTCCGGCTTTGACCTCGCTCCTCTCGGACGAATCCGTACCCTACCTCGCGCAGTTGCGGTATAGGGAATCCGGTCTCATCAACTACCGCGGCTGGCAGGCTGTTTGGGATCTGCAGCGGCGGGAAGATTCCGGGGAAAAAGTCGACATCCCGGTCCCGCCCAAATACAAACCTGTTGACTTCCAGAAAACCAGCTATTGGCAAGCACGGGGCAAGTTGGATGTCCCTAAGGAGCGGTTCATCTCCTACCCTGGACTCCTGCGCAGTGGCGACACCACCCCCGTTTTCGGTTGGGCAGGTTGGGACCATGCAGCTGCCGCCTTGGCGTTAGCGCGGGCTACAGCCGAGTTTGACGCCGAGGGCGCAACGCCTGAGCAGCTGAAACCGATGCTAGCCGGCCTCCACGAGCTCGAGCCGTGGGTAATCCAGTGGCATTCGGAAATTGACCCTGCCATTGGTACAAGCCCTGCAGCAGCCATCACAGGGATGTTGGACGGCTATCTTTCACGGTTTGCGCTGACGCGAACCGACCTTAACAAGTGGCGACCCGCTGCATCCGCACTGCGAGGCCGCCGTCGTACTAGCGCAAGCGTCGAGAATACGGAGACCTTTGTATGAACCCGAATATCAACCTGCTGAAAGACGCCATTGATATTCCGAAGCACGTGGACGCAGCGGACTACGTTCTTCAACTTCACAGTGGCGTGGAAGCCGCCGAGAAAACCCTGGGTGAATATGTCGTCACTGATTCGCTGGCCAAGTCCTTTGATGAAGCCTTGGGAATTGTCGAACGATCCCTGGAGAACGGGCGCAGTAACGGTGCGTTTGTCCACGGCTCATTCGGTGCCGGCAAAAGCCACTTCATGGCCGTCCTGCACCTCTTGCTTGCAGGCAATCTCCACGCCCGGCAGCTGACAAATCTCCAGTCGAGCGTTGCCGCGCACGAGGGACTCTTATCGAAAAAACTCCTGGCGGTCGACTATCACCTGCTTGGCGCGGAAAGTTTCGAAAGCGCCTTATTCCGGGGCTACCTGGACCAGACGCGAAAACTGTACCCCGATTCACCCTCGGCCGTTCTGCACCGCAGTGACGAGCTGTTTAGAGATGCTGCAAACATGCGGAAGGAACTCCAAGACGAGGCCTTCTTCCGCATCCTCAACGGGGATTCGCAAAGTAGCGGTTGGGGTGAGCTCACAACCAGCTGGAATGGAGACAGATTCGACGCAGCTCTGCTCGATCCAGTCGGCAGCTCGGAACGAGACCAACTGGCCCGGGCACTAACCGCCACGCTCTACCGAAGCTACGAGAACACCGGCCAATGGCTCGATATCTCCAGTGGGCTCCGAGCGATGACAGACCATGCGCATGGCCTCGGTTACGACGGCGTCGTTCTGTTCCTGGATGAACTCGTCCTGTGGCTGGCCCAGCACCTGGGCAACAACGACTTTATCCAGTCGGAAACGTCCAAAGTGGCCAAGCTCGTTGAAACAGGTACCGGCTCTCTCAGCATTCCACTGATCTCTTTTGTGGCGAGGCAGCGAGATCTGAAAGACTTCCTCGGAAGTACCGCCATTGGCGCCGAACGTGAAGCCATTGGTCAGAGCTTTTCGTGGTGGGAAGACCGATTTGAGGCTATAACACTAAAGGCCGCAGACCTCCCCCGCATCGTCAACCAAAGACTCCTCCAGCCCACTTCCACTGAAGGGTCCCGTGCCCTCGCCCAGGCTACGGCCAGTGTCAAAGCCAATCCCGGAGCCATGCGCCACCTGCTCTCCGATGAGGCTGGCTCAAGTGCCGTGGACTTCGAACTGGTTTACCCGTTTTCCCCAGCGCTCATAGACGCCCTGGTTGCATTGTCCTCGCTCCTTCAACGCGAGCGGACGGCGCTGAAGGTGATGGGTGAGCTGCTCAGCTCGGGACGCCAACAGCTGCTGGTCACAGACGTTATACCCGTCGGCGACCTGTTCGAGGCTGTCGTGTTGAGCGACAAAAAGCCTCTCAGCTCGGATATCGAGAAGCTCTTTCGAATCGCTGCCGACTTCTACCTCAACAAGCTGCGACCCTACCTGCTGTCGAAGCACGGGATTAGCGAAGCTGATGCCGCGGCGCTGCCTCGAACTCACGCATTCGTTGCCGAAGACCGGCTGGCCAAAACACTCCTGGTGGCCGAGATCGTCCCGGGTACGCCGTCGTTGCAGAACCTCACGGCGGCAAAACTGGCAGCACTGAACTACGGCACTATCAAAAGCTTCATTCCCGGCCAGGAAGCATTTGCCGTGCTGGAAAAGGTCAGGGACTGGTCCGGGGAGTTCGGCGAGATCAGTATCTCCGGTTCCTCCTCGGACCCGATTTTGAGCGTCAGCCTCTCGGGGGTCGACTACGACTCCGTCGTAGAGAGAGTCCAGAACGAGGACACCGAAGGCGCGCGGCAGTCGGTTCTGCGCAACCTGGTCAGTGAATTTCTAGGCCTCCCAGCGGCGGTGGGGTTGATGTCGACTCGCGAGTTCACTCACGTGTGGCGAGGAACCAAACGGGTTGTTGACGTTATTTTCGGGAACATCCGCGACGCATCGTCTCTCCCGGACGATGCCCTCCGCGCTGAGGGCGACCGATGGAAGGTCGTCATCGACGTCCCCTTTGACTCCGGCAACCACAGTGCGCAGGAAGACCTTAACCGTCTTGCACAATTGCGGGATGCTGGCCTTGAATCACGAACCATTGCCTGGGTTCCCCATTTCCTCTCCGCGGCCCGTCTCAACGACGTCGGCCGACTGGTCCTTCTCGAGCACCTCCTCAAAGGATCTGGAGAGCAATTCGAGGCGAACGCCAGCAACTTGCCCGTCTCTGACCGGCCGATTGCAAAACGTCAGCTTGAAAGCCAGCGCTCCAACATTAAGGAGCGCCTCAAGAGCGCGCTTCTTCAGGCCTACGGAATTGATACCGCCACTGCCGATGATGTGGACGCGGTCATCGCCGGCGATTCAGTCCTCACAAGTCTCCTGCCCGGCCTTCAGCTTCAACCACCGGTGGCAGCTGATCTGAGGGCCGGACTCAACTCCGCATTGGCGAAAGCGCTGACTTACCTCTATCCCAGACATCCGCTGTTTGAGCCCAGCGAAACGGAAATTAGAAAGGCCGAACTCTCCGCCGTTGCCTCCCTGGTTGAAGAATGTGTATCCAGGGGCGGCCGGCTGGACGGAATAGAAAGGTCCAAGGCAGCGACACTTCGCCGCATTGCTTTCCCCCTCCAGCTGGGTGAGCCACGAGAGACCGTATTTTCCCTTAATTCGTCCAACTTTGGGTGGATGGAGAACTTCACCAAGTGGGCTGCCACCGAAGCACTCGACGTCAAGATACCCACCCTTCGGGCACATCTGGAGGACTATGGGGTATCCACCGAAGTTGGTGATCTGCTAATCCTCGCCTGGACCCTGCTCGAAGACAGGCAATGGTTTCGCGCTCAAGCGCCCCTATCTGCAACCCCAACGGTTGGTGGCATCACATCCGACATGTCGCTCAGGACACCAGAGCTCCCTTCTGCGGATGATTGGACGATTGCAAACCACCGCGCAGCGACGGTGTTTGGTATTCCAGCAGAACCCCGTCTGAGCGCCCAAGGAGTCAGCAGACTGGCACGGCTGGTTCGGCAGGCCGCATCAGTGGCCCAGACGTCAGCTCACCAGCTTGTCCAAGAACTTCAACGGCACGCCGTGGTTCTAGGGCTTAACAGCGAGATGAATGAGTCGACCGGCAGCGGCAACCGACTCAAAACAGCTACAGAGGCTTCAAGTTTGACAGCTGCGTTGGCTAGCGAAGTGAACGACACTTCGCTGCTAAGGGCCCTGGCCATTGCCGACATTCCAGCCGAACCTCAGGCGTTAGGAAAGTCTATTGCCAGTGCACCAGCCGTTGTTTCCACGCTCCGCAACGCGGAGTGGAAGGTCCTGAACCAGCTCACAGCACGATCAGAGTCCGAATGGATCCATGTGCTGGACTCACTCCAGACAGCCGCGATCGCTGACGAGTTCCATTCACCGCTCGCTCCCGCAATCGCTGCTGCCAAAGAGGCCGCCCTCAGTATCCTCATGCGCCAGCCTCCACTACTTCCGACAACTCCGCCTGAGGAGGTCGAAACCCCGACCACGGGGATGGAACCCACTCCCCCGGACGTTCCGACGAAAGCAGGGGACCTCCCAAGTTCGGTGCAGCCTTCAGACGAACCCAAGCAAGCGGGGACACTCGACAGGCTTAACGCCGTCGACCTCATACTGAACGGGCCGGAAGTGGACCTGAGCCAATTCGAAATGCAGCTCAAACGCGCGATGGTTGATAATCCTGGAAAGACAGTCCATGTGAAGTGGTGGATCGAGTGACCGTTTCGGAAGTTGGGTCAACGATTAGGGTAGCGTCACCGCAGATCATCGAGGAGTACGCGCAGCGGATAGCGCAGTCCCCCGAAGCCGGCCGGATTATGCTCTTAGCCGCCCGGCCCATCTGGAACGGTCCGTCATCGATCGCTGCCCAAGGTATAACGGTATGGGTCAGGACGGCCGTGTCGCAGCTTGCCGCTCTGGAGGCGGTCACGGACCTTCCTGCTGGTGATCTCCTGATCATTTTGACGGACGTCCCGGAGGAGGAGCTCGGCGATGCTGTCACCATTCCGTCCCGTGGACAGCGGGTCAACTTCTTAGACGAGTGGTCGACCATTCCTGAGCTCTTTAGTGCTGTGAGCTATGATCCACAGCTACGGGAATACGGCAATTGGCTCCCGCATAGCCTTATCGCACACCGTCCACCAGGAGGTTGGCCAAAGGCACCCTCTGGCATTGTTACTGCGGATCTGGCGATGAGCGGCCTGCTAACGTCTGCGCTGGGCATGAGCCTCAACGATTCGATCGACGAAGCACACCTTCTGGTGGCATTGGATGTTCCAGAAATCCGAACCCGATGGGCCGTGGTCAGCTCGGAGCTTCGAACCGCGCTTACTACTTGGGTGGGCCGAAGCTTCGGCGAGGCCGCTAGGCTCGCCCTGGCAGCCTCATCTGCGAGCAAGATTTCGGTCCTGGCCTTTGGAGTCGCACTAGACGTGTTGTGGCCGGATTCCTCCGATGCGAGAAGCCCAGCCACCGAACAAATAGCCGCGAGGACCCGAGCCGAACGCTATTTTGGCAGCGCGCCGATTAGTCCTAGGGAAGCGCGTGCACTTGCGTCTGCTTCCAGGCAAGCGTTGCTGCGAATGAGCCTTGCAGGTGACTCTTTGGTCCCCGCTGTGATGCAACAAGCTGAAACGTGGCTCGCGGACATCGGCTGGGCTGAAGGCGCGTCCAGGTCCGACCTCTTGCCTGCAGGATTTGCTGCACGTGCCGGGCAGTTGGCCGAGGCCCTCGTGATTGCGAATCTAGCCTCAGTGGATTTGCCGCGGATCGAAGGGGTGCTTAATGATCTCTTGGACCACCAGCTTGCAGCAGGTCCGTCGGGGGAAGCCGAGGCAGCCCGCATGGTGGTCAGGCTTGCTCGCTGGCTGGCTTCGGAGGAATCAGCTCCACAGTCGTTGAGCGATTGCGTTTCCCTCCACATGGCTGACGGCAGCTGGGTGGACCGTGCAGCGGCCACCGTCTGGACGGGATCCAACTTCGAGTCCAATGCTGCTGCCTACGCCCGTGTCCTGAATTTTGTTCAGGTGCGACGAAGTCTGCGTGATCGGCAGTTTGCCAGAAAAGTCTCGGAAGAGCTCGCAGGTCCGCCTGTCGACGCTGTGCCTGGAACGGAAGACATCCTGCCTCACGTTGTGAGGCCCCTTACCGACGTGACTGGTTGTCTGCTGGTAGTCCTAGATGGCATGAGCGCAGCTACGGCAAACTCAATTGTCGAAGATGTAGTCAATAGCGGATGGCAGGAACTTGTAGAAGATCTCGAGGGATCAGGTCATTCCCGCCGTGGTGTTCTCTCTGCAATTCCATCCCTAACGACCTTCTCCAGAACGTCCTTATTTGCTGGTCATCTTGCAGCAGGCCAACAAGCCGACGAGAAGCGCTCTTTCGGAGCGCCCTTGTTTCATAAAGACGATCTTCGAGCCCCGGCCGGTGCCCGATTGCCCGGCGACCTAGTTGCGGGCCTCAACGACCCTCGAAAGCCGCTCCTCGGCGTCGTTCTCAACACGATAGACGACGCCCTTGCCAAGCACGATCCTGGCGGAACCATTTGGACGCTAAACAACATCCAGCACCTGGCGGACCTGCTTCAGGCCGCCGCATTGGCAGGCCGGACTCTCATCTTGACGTCCGATCACGGGCATGTCGTCGAGCGTGGATCTGAACACCGGCCGGTGGCGGGGGCCTCCGCCCGCTGGCGCCCGACTAGCTCGGGCCCAGCGGCACCTGACGAGGTGGAACTGTCAGGAAGACGAGTCCTGGCACCAGGTGGCTCTGCAGTAGTGCCAGTTGTTGAGAACCTCAGATATTCGCAGAAGCAAGCTGGGTACCACGGGGGCTGCACGTTGGCGGAAATGATAGTGCCGGTCGTCGTTCTCAACAGGGCTGGGGCGTCGGCGCCCAAGGGGTGGCGAGTTGCGCCACCCCAAACGCCCGGCTGGTGGAACGATCCGGTACGCATCAAGCGCGCAGATAATGTTCAGACCCGGCCGAGAGCCACAAGGAAGGCGAAGGCAACAGAACCACGCCAGGAACAGCCTCTCTTCCAGTTCGGTCCGGAACCAGTGACGGAACCTGCGGCTGCTGTTGCAGTCTCATGGATTCCGGAACTGATGCAGAGCAGTATGTATCAGGATCAACGAACCCGCGCAGGACGGCGAGCGCTCTCGGATTCCCGCGTAGACGAACTTCTGACTGTGCTTGAGCAACACCGCGGGCGGATCCACAGGGATTCTCTTGCAAGGGCGGGTGGTGTGTCTGTGGCGGAACTGACCAGCGAATTGGCCGCGCTGAGACGCCTTCTGAACGTAGAGGGCTACCAAGTCCTGACTCAGGACAGCGATGGAGTAACAGTCGTCCTAGATATTGGCCTGATGACTGAACAGTTCAGTCTCGGAGCGGTCCGATGATGGAAATTAGCCCGCGCAGACGGCGTGAAGTTATCGACGCCCTGCGTAGGGGAACAGTACCGCAGCAAGGCCTTGATGTTTTGGCAGTGGGCCTAGACAAATTCGAGCCAGCCATTTCCCAGGAACTCGAATCCGTTGCGAGGGGCGGTGCAGTATTCAAAGCGGTCCGCGGCGAATACGGATCCGGTAAGACCTTTTTCGCCCGTTGGCTCGTCGAGGCAGCCAAGAAGCGTGGATTCGCTACTGCCGAGATACAAGTTTCAGAGACAGAAACGCCCCTACACCGGCTGGAGACGGTGTATCGTCGCGTAACTGAGAATCTTGCGACTTCCGAATTCGCGCCGAGCGCACTACGAGAGATAGTTGACGGGTGGTTCTTTGCCCTAGAGCAGGACGTGATTGCCGCCGGTTCCGCTTCCCGTGAGGATCCTGAGGCCGTCGACGCTGCTGTGGTCGCTCTCATGGAACGCCGCTTGGAGGGAGTAACACGCACGGCGCCTGCCTTCTCGGCAGTGCTCCGCGCCTACCGTGAGGCCCTTCGAGATGCTGACGTCGGTCAGGCGGAGGGACTCCTTGCGTGGCTGGGAGGCCAGCCTCATGTGGCGGCCTCGATCCGGCGAGCGGCAGGTATTAGAGGCGAGCTTGACCATTTTGGCGCTCTTGGCTCGCTGCAGGGGCTGCTCATGGTCCTCCGGGACAGCGAGTACAAGGGTCTTGTCGTCGTTCTGGATGAGGTCGAAACGCTCCAACGGGTCCGCTCCGACGTTCGCGAGAAGTCGTTGAATGCACTTCGACAGTTGGTTGACGAAGTGGACGCCGGGCGCTTCCCTGGCCTCTATATCTTGATTACTGGCACGCCGGCGTTCTACGACGGCTCTCAAGGGATGCAACGTCTTCAACCTTTGGCCCAACGGCTGGCCGTTGATTTCAGCACCGACAGTCGCTTTGACAATCCACGGGCTGCCCAGATTAGACTTACGGGTTTCAGCCAAGAATCTCTGATGGAGCTGGGCTGCAGGGTGCGGGACATATACACATCGGGCAGTGACTCGCCGGACCGCATTAGCTCCGTCGTGGATGACTCTTATGTTCAGGTTTTGGCCCGTTCTATCTCCGGGGAGCTTGGCGGCCGCACCGGCGTTGCCCCAAGACTATTTGTTAAGAAGCTCGTGGGCGATGTTCTGGACCGCGTGGACCAATTCCCTGACTTCGATCCTCGCAGGGATTACGCACTCACAGTGGCGAATAGCGAGCTCAACGAGTCCGAACTAGCTGCTTCCCAGATGGGCGACATCCGCGGCGGGTCCGTCGACGACGTCGACCTCGAGATTTGAGATTGAGTGCCGAGACGGGCTTGAACGAGTCCATCGAATACCACGTTGTGAATTCGCTGGGGTGGTCTACTTTGCGGCCGCTCCAGCAGGCAGCGGTGCAGCCTATTCGTTCAGGTTCTGATTGTCTTTTGCTGGCTCCGACTGCCGGTGGCAAGACAGAGGCGGCAGTCTTCCCCCTACTCTCCGAGTTGATCGACGATGAATGGAATGGCTTGTCCGTCCTGTACGTCACGCCTCTCCGAGCGCTTCTGAATAACCTGCAGCCCCGTATCAACTCATATAGTTCTTGGGTCGGCCGGCGTGCCGAACTATGGCACGGCGATGTGGGGCCGTCGCAGCGCAGGCGCATCCTCAGTAACCCCCCGGAGGTACTCCTGACGACACCGGAATCGCTCGAGTCGATGCTGGTTTCAAAGCGCGTAGACCACCACTCCTTCTTTGCCAACATGAGGGCAATTGTTGTTGATGAGGTCCACGCTTTCGCCGGTGATGACCGCGGCTGGCATCTGCTGTCTGTACTTGAGCGCGTCCAGAGAATTGCAGGTAGACCTATTCAGCGCGTTGGACTGTCAGCGACAGTAGGAAATCCGCAACAGATCCTAGATTGGCTGCAAGGGTCGGCTCTGTCGCAGGGAAAGCCGTCCACTGTGGTGTCGGAAGACGCCGTTCAGGTGACGGACGTCGAAGTCGTTCTCGACTATGTCGGATCAATCGACAACGCGGCCCAAATCATTTCTAAGCTGCACCGTGGAGAGAAACGGTTGGCGTTTTGCGTGTCACGCTCAGATTGCGAAGAACTCGCCTACGCATTGCGGCAGCGTGGAGTTACCGCATTCGTCTCGCATGCGTCCTTGTCTGCGGACGAACGAAGGCTGAGCGAACAAGCATTTGCAGAGAGCCGTGACTGCGTAATTGTTGCTACGTCCACCCTGGAGCTAGGCATCGACATCGGCGATCTGGATCGGGTAATTCAAATCGACTCAACTTGGACTGTCTCTTCATTCCTGCAGCGGTTGGGACGTACTGGGCGGCGACCAGGATCGCGCCGTAATGCGCTCTTTCTCACCACCAACTACGACTCCCTACTTCGGGCGGCCGCTGTCTTGTTGCTTTGGAAGCGCGGTTTCATCGAGGCTGTTGAACCACCTGCGACGCCCAACCACATAGCTGCCCAACAGATATTGGCCTTGGCTCTGCAAGAGGGGCAATTCTCGCCAGAATCGTTGCCACACTGGTGGGGCGATCTCGCCGTTATGGACAATGTGGGCGAGATTCTGGACTTCCTCCGGAACGAAGAGTTCCTAGCAGAGGACAGTGGTCTACTTTTCATCGGCCCCCAGGCTGAAAAGAAGTTTGGCCGTCGCTACTTCATGGACTTGTTGAGTGCCTTCACCGCCGCGCCCGAATTGACCGTGATCGCTGGTCAGCGAGAAATTGGCTCTGTGGCGCCGATAAGCTTAGTCGGGAGTGGTCCAAGCGATGCTACACGAAAGCTGCTGCTTTCGGGACGCTCTTGGCTCGTAGAGGCGGTGGACTGGGATCGGCATATTGTTCGCGTGAGCGAAATGGCCGAAAAAGGAACTTCGCGGTGGCAGAGTGGCAGCGTTGCTGAATCCTACGCGATGATGCAAGCCATGCGTGAGATCCTCCTTGGTGCAACCCCCGACGTCCAGATATCCAAGCGCGCGAAAGAACATCTGCCCCAGCTCCGTGCCAGTCAGTCGGAGACCGTGGAGCAGTCTGGACTTGTTCTGCGGCGTTCCGAGGCTGGCCAAGTGTTCTGGACCTGGGCCGGTTTGAAAGCAAACCTCACTCTGCTGGGTGCTTTAGGAATCGATGATGCGCGTGCTGATAACGCAATGCTGCGCCTGCCAATCTCGGTGACCATTGCTGATATTCGCGAGGCCGCGAACCGAGTGGCTGTCGCGTTGCCCTTCGTCCCCCTCCAGATGATTCAGGGGTTGAAGTTCTCTGCTGCGCTTCCAATGGAACTGGCGGTAGACACACTTGCGTGTCGGTTGCGAGATGGACATGCAGCTGCCGCCAGCACTTCCTCGCCCATATCAGTAGTAGACGTTACCAAGCAGGAAGATCTGGTCAGCGATTGACAAACGCCACCGCTCAATCCAGTGCAAATAACACGGGCAGCGTAATACAGAAACTCGATGCTTTGATGGATAAGGCAAACTGCGGTTTCGAATTGAGGGATTCGGCATCGAGTCCCGAAATACTCGCCGAACTCCATGAGTTCTCTGCCGTCAACCGAGCTGATGAGGTTTATGGGCTCTTGGTTCGCGGCGACAGCGCAGTTCTAGCAGGCTCCCTGTCACGGACGGTGTTGGAATCAGCCTTGTCAAGTATATGGATGGGCTCATCCTCAGGCAGTACTGCAGCTCTAGAGTCCACTTTGGCCTCGGATCGAGATTCACTTCACGAGTTCATCTCGAAGAGTGATCTGTCTGTTCCGAACATTGATCGCTGGTGCAACCCAATTCCGACGGATCGCCTGGCTAGTGCCCAAGCCGGTCCGGGGCTACCTAATTTCCAAATCGACCTTGCTCGCCGGGTGCCGGCTACGGTTGAAGCAGTGACGGAGCTGCCCGGGCCTGTGGCAAATTTGCTGGGCATGTGTGGCCATCTCAACTATGCCGCTGCCTGGACTTCGGTCTCGCGGGAGTCCGGTCATCTCGGCGCCACAGCAACCGCCCCCATGGCTGCACTCTTTGCACAGGTCGCGGGGACGGCGCTTGCCAGTGTCCGAGGTCTGAGCTCTGATTCGACAGTTATCGATCTCGTCGCCGCCTGCCATCTTGATCACAAGCTAGATCTCATTGGCCTGTCAACGCCAACCAAATCGGTGGAAGATCTGGTCGCGCGACCCGCGGCCGCCAACTCGCCCTACTCAAATGCCGGGCGCCCAACCTCTCTCCTCAATTCACTTCTTGAGGAGGCCACCGCAGCGGTTCAGCCACTCGTGGACCTCTATGCCTCTGCTCCATCACTTGCAGAGATCGAATCCGGAGACATTAACCTGACGTCGGCGCTTCCGTTCTACACCACACTGGAGTTAGTTCGTGTCGTCGTTAACTCCCTAAGCGATGGGAGCTCTCCTTATCTGCTTGTGTCCGCTTCGCGGCTGCTCCTTGAACTCGGTGCCCGCATTGCTTGGCAAACCCATCGGCTTTCCGTCCAGGAAATCGAGAACCGCTATATAGCAGTCATGGACGATGCCACTTATCGCAAGAAATCAATGATCGATCAACTCCAAAACCGTGGAGTAGCGCCCGAAATTAGCGAACGGCTCTTTTATCCACTCGGGCGTGGCAACTTCGCCGTAGATAATATGCGCACGCCAAACGGGACTAAGCGCCCCAGCCTTGCTTCTCCCGCTGAGCAGCTTCGAACATTGGACATTGGCTTCGCAGAACCGGGATGGGTTGAGCTCGCATACAAGCTACTGTCAAACGGGGTCCACGCCACGCCTCTGGGCATGCTCCATACGATCAGCGGCTACTACGATAGTGTTCCAGCGTCGCAGTGGTGCAGCCCGGAAATGATGGCCTTAGCACTAGATACAGCTTGCTTAGGTGCAGCCTTGGCAATGCACGGAATGGTCCCGATTCTCCAGCACCAGCATAGGCTTGCTGATCAGTCTGAGTGGACCAGAGAACTCATCGGGGTCAGCAAGAGGGTCCACAACGCGTGCCTGCCGATTCATTTCCTCGGCTAGGCGACACAGGAGGAATTGCAGGTCCCTCGACTACCAAATCCCCAGCGACACTGCCAGTTCCCGGAACCTCCTGGACAGCCCTCGGCCGTGGGATTACTTGGGGCGGAATCGACCTTCGCTATTGCCCCACGGCAGCCGCACTCGCATAAACGTCTGCCGGCATCGGCCGGTGCAGCTTCCAGGTGATCGCGATCGGCTTCTCGCCCACATGCTGAACGTAGTCCACCTGCCCCAGGCACGTGTAAGGAACTGTCAGCCCGGTCTCATCGTCAGCTTTGTCCCTCGTGAAGATCAGAACCCGCGAACCATGCGAAGCCCGGTCAAGATAGCGGCGGCCCGTGGGGCTCGTCGGTGACGTCGCATTCTGCGACTCCCAGTGGAACAGCTCAGGACTGATGGCATAGTCCTTATACATGGTGGTCGCCGAGTGCTTCTTATCGTCCTTGTTCAGGGTGACAAAGAAGGCATCTGTGGAAGTTGCAGGACACCATGCAACGCCCTCGCGGTGCTGCACGTTCTTGCCCTGTTCCAGCGAGCCGTACTGCAGCGCCGCCAGAACCTCCTCACGCCGGTAAGTGGCGTGCGAGAGCAACGGGATGTGCTGCAGCCCAGCTCCAAGGCTCTTCGCTGCGTGTTTGGACGCCGCCACTCCCAGCTTCACGACCTGGCGGATCTCGCGGCACACAAACTGGTAGCCGCGCAGATGGTCCAGTCCGCCGTCGTACGTTGTAAACCCGCCGCCGTCATCCCACAGCGTGTAAAAAAGCATTCGCGCGAAAGCTTGCTCGCGCATGCCAAGATCTGCATAGCGAGGTGCGTCGGGAGCAACCAGCATCGAATAGGCAGCGGCGCGCTCCGGATCGTCCACGTGAATCAGCGCGGCCATGCGGCCCAGCAGCTTCTTTTCCTCCGCGTCCGACAGCTCCTCAATTTTCCCGCGAAGCACCGTCTCCAGGGGCGAGAAGCCCTCGACCAACCCTGCCTGACGGAGGTAACCGGTCCAGGAGTCCCTGGTGGAACGGTAGATCGTCTTCACGTCGTTCCCCGACCGCTCCAGATACGCCTCCAGCTCGGTCTCGGCGTACGAGGCAATGTCCCGGACCAGCTGCGCCCGGTTGGACCGGAGCTGCGCCTTGATGTTGTCCAGCACCACCTTCTGCGCCACCCGGTCCAGCACGATCTGCGAGCCGGAGGGCAGGTATGGGAACTCCTCCTCGACAGCCTTCTCCAGCTCCTTGCGCCCGTAGCCGGTCAGGGCCCGGTAGCGCAGATCAAAGCGGAACTCACGGCGCTGCTGGCCGATGAAGTCCAGGACCGTCAGCACTGCTTTGCCCTCCGCACGGCGCAGCCCGCGTCCCAGCTGCTGGAGGAAGACCGTGGCGCTCTGCGTGGGCCGGAGCAGCAGGATGGTGTCCACCTGCGGCAGGTCCAGCCCTTCATTGAAAAGGTCGACGGCGAAGATGCAGTTGATTTCCCGCTCACTCAGGCGTCGCAGGGCTTCCTCGCGGTCAGCATTGTCAGTGGTGCCGTCGACTGCGACGGACGCAATGCCGGCTCGGTTGAACACCTCGGCCATGTAGCGGGCGTGCTGCACGGAGACGCAGAAGCCGATGGCCCGCATCTGGTCGGTGCTGGTGACCTTGTCCCTGAGTTCGCGGATGACCTTGGCGGCCCGGGCGTCGTTCCCGGTGTAGAGGGCGCTCAGCTGGGTGGTGTCGTAGTTGCCGCGTTTCCATTCCAACTGCCTCAGGTCGACGTCGTCGGAGACACCGAAGTAGTGGAACGGCACGAGCAGGTCGGCATCCAGGGCGTCCCAAAGCCTAAGTTCGCTGGCTGTGCGGCCGTCGAAGAACTGCTTGGCGACGTCGACGCCGTCGCCGCGTTCCGGTGTCGCTGTGAGCCCGAGGAGCTGCTGCGGTTGGAGGTGTTCCAGCAACCGGCGGTAGGTAGGTGCCATGGCATGGTGGAATTCATCGATGACCACGACGTCGAAGAAGTCCGGTTCCAGCTGCTCGACGCCGAGCGAGGACAGCGACTGGACCGAAGCGAAGATGTGCTTCCAATCCTGCGGCTTGTGGTCCCCCACGTAGAGCTCACCGAAGGCGCCGTCCTGCATGACGTCACGGTAGGTGCGCATCGCCTGCTTGAGAATCTCCTGACGATGGGCGACGAACAGCAGCTTCAGATCGCGGCCCGCCGCCTCGCTTAGCCGCTTGTAGTCCAGGGCCGCGATAACCGTTTTTCCAGTTCCAGTGGCCGCGACTAGAAGGTTGTGGTTGTAACCCTTGAGGCGCTCTGCTTCCAGGTCCTCCAGCATCTCCTCCTGGTGAAGGAACGGCTGAATCTCAAGGCCGGTAGTTGCATCCGGCGCCGCAGTGCGACGGCCGCCGTTCCGTTCCAGTGCGGCGTCCAACTTCTCGCCATCGCGTTCCGGATCGTAGCTTTGAAAGGCTCGCTGCTCCCAGTAGCTGTCGAACGTGACCTCGAATTTCTGCAGGAGGGCGGGCGTAGCCACGGAGCTAAGCCGGACGTTCCACTCCAGGCCATCCAATAGTGCGGCCTGGCTCAGGTTGGAACTGCCGACGTACGCGGTATCAAATCCGGTATTGCGTCGGAACAGCCAGGCCTTGGCGTGCAATCGAGTTGCGTGCGTTTCGTAGCTGATTTTTATCTCGGCCCCGTACCGGTTGACGAGCTCGTCAATGGCGCGGCGTTCGGTAGCACCCATATATGTGGTGGTGATGACCCGGAGCTTGGCGCCGCGCTCATTGAGCTGCTCAAGGGCTGGCTCCAGGAGCCTCAGGCCGGTCCACCGGACGAAGGCGCAAAGAAGGTCAACTGTGTCGGCTGACTCCATCTCGGCCCGAAGCTCGGCAGCTAGATTGGGGTCATCCTTGTTGTTGGTGAGAAGCGCTGAGTCGCTCAAGTTTGTGGTGGGACGACGGAGTCGGCGAGGCCTAAGTGCATCAGGCCTGTGCAGGGACTGGAGCTGAGTTGGGCCATGTTCAATTCGATCTTCGATGCTCAGATCGCTGAGAACACGGTTGGCTATGCCAACCCTGTCCGCCGGCCTGGCTGAGGCAAGAGCTTCACGGACCGCGAGTGCCACGTGGCGAGACAGAAGATCAGGAACTGCTTCGTCTTCAATCTCACGAAATAACGCTTGAAAATCGTGCTGACTCAGTAATCGATCGGTGAGTGAAGTCGTCTTGAGTAATTCATACAAGCCTTCGTGGAGGTGGGGAGGTGCCACTCTTCCGATGAAATCAGTCACCGGGCCAGACTATTTCATACCCGTAGTTGGCGCACCTAGCTATGGCATGACGCCGAAAAAAATACATGGCTCAGGTGAATATGCACCAAAGTAGACTGCCATTCATGATCGAGTTGCAGGCCGGAATCCCTTATTGTGAAATAGGCAGTGATGCCAGATCTTCGGCATAGGCTCACCCGAGGAGAGAGGTCCGCACAGCATCCGCTCTGACGTTTTTCGTGCTCAGTCCATAACACCGTCCAGAAACGGAGTATGTTGCGGAACCATGTCTGGCCCGAGGCGGACCATGTACCTTTCCACTTCTTTAAGAGCTTCGGGCAATGCTTCAAAAAGCCCTTCCAAAGCTTCAACAAGCTCGGTTTCGCCCCAATGCTGCGGAATGGACGGAGCAGAAGTCTTTACGACCTCTTCCCGAAGATCGGGTTCCTCACCGGTATCTAGCTTTCCTTCGGTGTTCTGCTCAAGGCCAGCCTGCGCAGCGTCTTGTTCATCGTCAGTAAGGGCGTAAACGTCATCCTCAAACAGCTCATAAAACGGGAGTGAAGCAAGGTCTTTGTCTTCAACGACCAGTGTCATGAGCCCGTTTAGATAGCCATTTATGTAGGCGGCATCCCAGAATCGGTTCCGATCAACCGCAACATGAAGTAAATGATTGTAGGTGCGCAAAGTGCTGCGGACCTGCTTTGGGTCAGTGTATTCGCCAGTCATACATTGGGACTGTATGCGATCAAATCCGTCTAACATGCCATCCTGGTAAGCCAACGAAAAGAACAATTCTGGATGGGAACGCCAGTCCATTCGCATCGTCTCTTTATGGACTGTCGCCAAAAGAGGTCGGAGCTTGCGCGAACGATCCAAAACCTCATCCGATAACAGATCGCCACTTTCTTCGAGATGTCTTTTTAGAGATCGCAGGAAGTATGTTCCATCCGTTTTGATGTGTCGAATACCCAGCGCTTCAGCCTCTGGGGAGTCGAAAGGTCCTACAAAATAGGATATCGGCCTTAGTTTTCCCATGCCCTCCATAAGCGGTTCATAGACGTTACGGAAGTCTGCATCACGAAGCGAATACCCGGTGAAAACTATAGTCTTAGTGGCAAGCAAATGACGCAGCGTTCCGCCTACTGCGGATGCACGAAGACTAGCTTCCGCTTCCTCGTAGTCCTCACTGGTTGCCACCAATGTAGAGATATTTCTCAATGAGCCATGAATTTTATAGACTTTACGATCCGGCAAGTTGTAAAAGGCGTAATCTCCGTCTACTACGATGGGGATGGCACCACAGATTTCTTCAAAAAATGCGTCCCAGTTGGTGGTTATAATTTCACGGACCTGGGCGATCGTCGATAACTCTTCATGAAACATTGTGGCAAACTGCCGTACAGCCGGAAACGTCTCTGCATAGCGGATTCGCTTCATTGCTTCTTCTACCAGCTGCAGTCGACCGTAAAGTTTCTCATAAGCCGACATGACTGAGGGGAAGTCTTCGCAAACAGAGTCCTCAGGAAGCTCGGACCTGATCTCGTCATAAAATGTCGAAGGGAATACTCTGGAATTCTCCGTGCTGATTCCCGCTCCTGCGAAAATCACGAGGCGCCCCTGCTTTGCCGCCTCCACTAGTTGCGGCGGCAGCATGAAATCGTAGTTGAGACTACACACCGCACATTCGTCGACGTCCGCGCTCCTCTTCCCGCCAGGGAGAGCATGATCTGAATTAGTCACTTCACTATGTTCCCATGCGGCAAGTTTGGCACCCTACCCCAGCATGCAAACGATTGCCATGGGTCGGGCACTCGCCGCCTCGATATGAGAGCCGTTGTTTCCGGTCCGCACGAGAACCAGCACTCACGGACCAGCGCCGTTGGCTGGGACCACGTCCACGGATGATCCTTACTGGTCGCGTCGTTTGGATCGATTGGCCCGATGCATCGGGTGGCGGCGCCTAGCTATTAGGCGCTACTCGCGGGCCCCGCGACCTACAAAGCGCTAGCCGCACCGGCGAAGATATGCTGCAGCTGCCACTGTCGTCCCTCCCGGACAGGGCAAACTCGGTGAGGTCAACCGCCACCTAGGGATGAGGGGGATCCTTCGGAGGGGAGTCGGGGATCTGCGATACCTTAACCATTGGCTCCACAGCGTCGTTAGTATCTCCTGCTGAACGACGAAAATTAACTGCAGGTACTGTCTTACCTTGGCTTCTCGTTTGACATACGCACGTGCGGGCGATCGCCAATCTCTTCCGATAGACAAAAAGGCTAACTCCCAGGAAAGCTGCGAGAACGAGATGGACGAGCAGTTCCCAAGCCAGGTCAGCCTCAAGAGGTACAAGCAAGAAGAATCAGAACCCAGACGGGGAGAGCCTGCTTGAGGCGGGGCGGGGAATAACAAGCGAGTAGCGCTAATGTAGGGACGACGACGGTAGGGGCCAAGGGTGGCCCCTGTCTACTGAGGAAACGACTTCAATGGGGGAACGGCGCATGACCATTTGGACTGGGTTCGAGGGCTACAAGGATCCAACAGAGGAGGAAGCGCTGACTCTGTTACGTGAGTCGTTCGTCGTGCTGGACACGAATGTCTTGCTTGACCTTTACTCAATTCCTGAGTCGGCTCGCGACCTCGCTCTCGACGCGCTCGAATTCTTGCAGGACCGTCTCTTCGTACCTCACCAGGTCCTCCGCGAGTTCTGGCGCAACCGTCAGTCGGCCATAGCGGAGGCACCAGTTCTGGCTCAACCGCTCGACGGGGTGCGCGACGAACTGCTCGCGGTCGTCAACTCCTTGCGGCCGGACCGTGAACGAACAGCTGAACTCGATGAAATCCGCGCACAAATCAATAAGACATTAGCTGATCTGGAAGCCCAGATTGACGATGCCAGAGGCAAGCCCCTTGACGTGAAACAAATTCTCAGGGACAACAGCCTGGACCCCGTTTTGAAGCGGCTGGAGTCGATTCTCGAAGGGCGAATCGGAGAAAGCTTTGGTTCTGACGAAGAGAGTATGGTCCAGCTGGGCCTGAAACGGTTCGAAGCAAAAGTCCCGCCCGGCTACATTGACGGGAAGGACAAGAAGGAACAGATTCCGGAGCGTGGGACAGGCGACTATCTCCTTTGGGAGCAGGCTTTGCGCTTCGTTGAGGGGCAGTCGGAATCTCGCGATTTCGTCGTCGTTACGAACGACAGTAAAGAGGACTGGCGCATTGTCATCACGCAACCGAAGAAGCAAGTGCTGGGCGTTCGACCCGAACTAGTCACAGAGGCTTTGTCGCGAACTGGGGCTCAGTTTATACTGCTGGATCCGCGAGACTTCTACCGTCTCATGAATAAGATTAGGTCAATCGACGCGAACGCATCTCGCTCCTTGTCTTCAGCACTGCAAACGGTCTCAGAAAGCAGGACCCGTGATGCCGGCGAATGGACCTCAGCCGCTTATCACCAACTTCTTGCAAATCTCCGCCGCGATGGGTACGCAGCGCAAGCCGATGTCATCGCCCTAGCTGCCGCGACTGGAGGGCTGGCAAGTAGAGCAGAAATCTACGAGGTTGCAGGGTACGCCGATGACAGGTCCCTTCGACGTTTCTCTATGCCCGCCCAGCGTGCGACAATTTCACTCATTGATTCCGGTGCGCTGCAGGGTGAAGTCCCATTTCCACTGGAAGCCGTGTACGAGGGACCGGGGAAGACCATCGGGTATGAAGTGCCAGATGAGTTCGTTCGGTTCGCGGCGGCTGACCAGGATTCCGCGAACGCCCAGCTCACGTGGATTGACGCTGCAACACAGGTTGCTGAGGACGAGCCCGAACGTGTGGACCGCAGATGAGCTGGTTGCAAAAATTGCGGCGAACGAGCTTCGTGATGTTTCCTCGGCCCTGACTCCCGCAGCTACCCTACGCAGGGATCTTCGTCTTAGCGGCGGGGACCACTTTGAACAAATTGGATGCGGCTTCCGTATCCTGACACTCCCCAAAGGTTAGTTCCTCAGCTCCGCTCTCTGTGCACGGATCTCGATGATTGAGCACAGGGGTGCTGAAGTTACTTCGCCACAAGTGGGCGTTTTGCCTTCCACCCGCGGCCCGGACCCAATTACATCTATCACTCGAAAGGCACAACAAGAATCAGTTCAAAACCGTTGGAGCGAGGAGCCCGTGAGATCCTTCAAATTGTGCATTGACAGAAGATTTTTCGATGCAAACAAGTGACGCACCTTGCGCACAAGAGTGGCGCTAAGCGTCAGTTCCACTTGATGCCGAACCTCTTATCGATCGACAGAATATCGACGACAGAGTAGTTCTCGGCCAGCCTTGCTAGCCATTCGGCAGTTAGCTCAATCTAGTGCCACCAACTCGTCGCGGTTGCTCGGAAGCTGAGGGTTACGGTTGCCAGGCAATTCTGGAGCTTTTGCTTTACTCACCTGCCCTGTAATCACAGGCTAAGATCGGTTACGACTGTGCTGCATAAGTAGGGACGGTGCCGTTGTGGGATTAGGTTAGATGGTCTATCAGGCCATCAGAAGGGAAACGGCGAGTATGTAGGCAGCTCCTGCTGACCCCTTTGCATCGCTACTTTCCACACTTCCGGGTCGGCCCATTTCGGTTTGTCAGGCAACCTCCAGGCTTGACGCTCTGACGCTGAGAACGGCGGAGTGAACTGTGGGGGTGTCGCCACGATCCCATGGCCCCTGGTTTCGACTCCATTCTCGGTCAGTATCCAACCGTCTGTCAGAAGCTCGATCACCGAGCCGCCGGACTGCCAAGATTCATCCCCGCGACGAGCGGACATAGCTTCTTTCAGGGCCAGGGCCAGGTTTGTGAATGCGTTACCTATCTTGAGCCGCTTTGTGTCGTTGCCCCTACCCGAACGAACCATGTCAGCCATAAGACGACGAAAGACATCGGTAGGGTGATCGCCCGCATGCCAAAGTGTGGAGACTATGGGTGTGCCCATCTCATTCGGCTTCCTCTCCGCCACATACTGAACTGTGAGCTGTTCCTCGTGTCCGCCGCCCTCGTCATCATAGAAAGCAGGCTCGTAAACGAAACGGATTCTCGGCGAGCCTGCGTCGGGTCCGGCGGGTATTGTCAAACCTTGCTGGCTAACCGCCCCCAGCTCGTATGCCATTTTGAGACTTGGGAACACTGATTCGTAAGAAGCATCCGACGTCAGTGAGCTCAGGGCTTCATCATGAATTCTCTGCTGTTCAGCGAGCTGCTCATTGAGACGTGCTTCGAGTTCAGAGACGCGTGCCCCAAGCTGATTGTTTGCATTTGACGCGTGTTCAACAGCTTGGGTAGCGGCAGCCTCCGCAGCTTCCGCTACCACTACCCGGGTTTCTTTGACGAACCGCCGTTCAAGCACGAAGAGGACTCCGGCTAGGAGGATCGAGGTTCCAACATTGATCAGAACTCCTGACCAAAATGCTGGCATAGCATTTAGGTCGGGATTGGGAAGGACGAGCCGCCAAGCGACAAAAATAGCAGCGACGCCGACTAAGACGCAGAGTCCAATCCAGAGCCAATCTGGCTTCTTGGCTTTCGGTTCAGATACTTGCGGAGAGGTCATAAGCCCAGCATATTGTGCATTGGACGGTAAAAGTGCTCGATCCCGCGCCATCGAGCAGGGTGAGGGGCACGCGGAAAGGCGCTAATTAGAGCCCACCAAGACAGCCAAAACGGTACCCACGCAGGGCTGTATGCAACAGCGACCGTTACCTTTATCTGAGGCCACAGGGGTACGAGATACCTGCAGCTGATCTAGCAGCAATGGCTCCACCTGAGACGAGGTGACCTTGGGACTACAGCCGCCGCTGCTGGAACATCGGGAACGACTCCCGGACCCGCTCTACAGTCTCCAGTGCAACCTCCACCACCCGAACGCCTGGCTCCAGCCCAAGGTCAGCCTCAACGACCCCCATCGGGTCCACCAGCACGCTCCGCCCCACGGACACGGGCGGCGCCTGGCACACCCCCGCCACGTACACGCTGTTCTCGATCGCCCGGGCTGCATTTAGAGCCAGCCACTGCTCCGTCTTATGCTCACCCGGCACCCAGGACGAGCAGACGAGCAGGACCTGCGCGCCGGCGTCCACCAGCGACCTGGCCAGCTCCGGAAACCGCAGGTCATAGCAGGTCATCAGCCCGAACCGCACTCCCCCGTGCTCGAATACCACCGGATCAGTGGACGGGCCCGGCTTGATGAACGTCGACTCCCCGAAGCCCTGCGCGTCGAAAAGGTGGATCTTCCGGTAGAAAGCTAGCCGGCCGCCGTCGGGCCCGAAAGCCACCAATGTGTTGTAGGCCCGGCCCGTCTCGTCGGAAGTCTCCACCACGCCCGCCACCAGCGCGATGCGGTGGCGGCGGGCGATGTCGGCAAGCTCCCGGCAGACCGGCCCGTCCAGCGGCTCGGCCACTGCCGGGAACGTCGCGTCCACCTTCTTCTTTTCGTAGGTGGCGTACTCCGGGAAGGCGACCAGCGCGGCGCCGTCGCGCGCTGCCTCGGCGGCGAAGGTATCAATCACGGCGAGGTTGGCCTGGACGTCGGCGCCCGACTCCAGCTGCCCCAGCGCAATCCTCACAACCATTCCCTCCCTCGCCCCAACGGGCCAAACAACCAACCGGCCAGAACTCAGGCAGCGGCCTCGACCGTTGCCTTCTCCGTGGCCGTCATCTCCGGTGGCGCGGCCTTGAACCCCCGCGTGATCAGGGCCAGGACCACCACGCCCAGCACCAGCCAGGACACACCCAGCGTAATGGCGTTGCTGTCCAGCTGGGAGAGCAGGTAGGCGCAGATGATGGCGCCGATCACCGGGACCACCACGTAGGACATCGGGTTCAGCTGCTGCCCGCCCCGGCGCTGGCGCACATAGTGGAACACCACCGAGGCGTTCACCAAAGTGAAGGCGGTGAAGGCACCAAAGTTAATGAACGACGTCGACGTGGCTACGTCCAGGAAGATAGCGATCAGGCCCACGATGCCAGTGATCACCAGGTTCGCCACCGGGGTGTGGAACTTCTCGCTGAGCCGGCCGAAGACGGCCTTGGGCAGGACGGAGTCGCGGCCCATCGCGTACAGCAGGCGGGAGGCGCTGGCCTGCGCGGCGAGGCCGGAGGCGAACTGCGCCACCACCAGGCCGGCCAGGAACACGGCGCCGAACAGCTGCCCGCCGATCTGCAGGGCGATGGAGCTGGCCGCGGAGGCCGAATCCTCGAACACGCCGCCGGGGTGGACCAGCTGGGTCACGTAGGACACGGCCACGAAGATGCCGCCGCCGATCAGGGCCACGAGCATGATGGCGCGCGGCACGGTACGGCGCGGGTTGACGGTTTCCTCGGTGAGGGTGGTGACGGCGTCGAACCCCAGGAACGAGTACGCGGCGATGGCCGCGCCGGCGGAGATAGTGGTGAAGCTGGACGTGTCGTTGAAGAACGGCTGCCCGCTGGCCAGTCCCCCGGCGCCGTTGGCGGACACCACGCTGCCGATGGCCAGCGCCACGAAGAACACCAGGACCAGCAGCTGGAACGCCATCAGCACGTAGTTGGCCTTGTCCGCCACCTTGATGCCCAGGATGTTCAGCAGCGTTGTGATCACGATGAAGCCCACCACCCAGACGCCGATGGGGACGCCCGGGAACTGGGCGGTCAGGTAGGAACCGCCGATGAGCCAGATGACCATGGGCAGGAAGAGGTAGTCGAGCAGGACGGCCCAGCCCACCAGGAACCCGACCCGGGGATCGATGGAGCGGCGGACGTAGGTGTAGGCGGAGCCGGCCACGGGGTGGGCGACGGCCATCCGGCCGTAGCTGTGCGCGGTGAACAGCATGGCCACGAGCGCCACGAGGTACGCGGCGGGCGCGGCGCCGCCGGTGGTTTCGGCGATGATGCCGAAGATCCCCAGGACGATGATGGGGGTCAGGTACGCCAGCCCGAACAGGACCAGGCTGGGCAGTTTCAGCGTGCGGGTGAGGGTTGTTGTCACGGTGGTTCCTTAGGGCTCGTAGGACGGCGGTGTCCAGGTGGCCGGGTTGATCCGGCCTTGGTAGACGGAAAGTTCGACGGCGGGCTCCCCCTCGCGGAACTGCGACCAGGGGCGGTTGAGGTTCTCCGTGCCGTGCGTGCGGACGCGGTCGACGGCGGCCAGGTCCAGTTCCGCGGTGAGCAGCTGGGGTTTCTCGTCCTGTGCCTCGGCGAGGCTGTTGCCCTCCGGGTCCACGATGATGCTCCTGCCCTGGCCGGTGGGGCCGGCGCAGTTGACGCTGACCATAAAGACCTGGTTGACGATGGCGTTAGCCTTGGCCAGGATCAGCTCCTGTTTGCGGTCCGGAGTGGTGGTTTTGACGACGTTGAGAATCACGTCGGCGCCCATCCAGGCGAGCTGGCGGGACACCTCCGGGTACCAGGCGTCGTAGCAGATGTTCAGGCCCACCATCCCAATGCCGGGGAGGTCCACGGTGGTGAACTTGTCGCCGGGGTCATAGGGCTCGAACGGGCGCCAGGGGAAGATTTTCCGGTAGTAGCCGGCGAGCTCCCCTTCCGGGGACAGGACCAGCTGGGTGTTGAACAGCTGGCCTTCCGGGCCGCGTTCGCAGACGCTGCCGGGGACGAGCCAGATGTTGAGGTCTTTGGCGAGCTGCTTGAGCTCTTTGACCCGCGGGCCGTCCAGGGGTTCGGCACTTGCTTGGAGTATTTCGGTTCTTTGGAGGTCCGGGTTTTCATCGCCGAAGAGGTGGAGTTCGGGGAAGACGACCAGCTTGCTGTGCGGCTGGGCCTCGAGGGCTGCTTTGACCTCGTCGGCGAAGGCCGAGACGGGTTCGCCGACGAGCCGGGGCCTTGCTTGGGCCGCGACGAGGGGAAGGATGCGTTGCATGGGTTTTTCTCCGCTGTGGGGTGTGATCCGGGTTATATTAGATCAGAATGATCCAATAAAGGGAAGGGGGCCGGAGTGAGCCGTAAAGTAGCGGATATGACCCGTCAGCTGGAGGACACCGCCGAGCCCGCCCGCCTAGGTTCCGGGAGGGTGTCCGGGATGGAGCGGCGCAGCGCCATGGACGCCGTGCGGATGCGGATCGGGATGGCGATTTCGCTCGGGCTCTTGAAACCGGGCGAGCGATTGCCGGACCAAGAGGATGTGGCCCTGGGTCTCTCGGTGAGCCCGATTACTGCACGCCGGGCTTTGGCGAGCCTGGCGGAGCAGGGCGTAGTGGTGCGCCGGCGCGGCAGGGCCGGTGGAACCTTCGTCGCGGATTCGCCGCCTACGGAGGTTCTGGCTTCACTTTCGGCATCACCCGCAGAGTCCCAGGCGGTGAACCGGCTGGTGGACCGGCGGCTGCTGTTCGAATGCGCTGTTACCCACTACGCCGCGGTCAACGCCACAGCTGAGCAGTTGGATGAGCTGGAACGACTGACACGCGAAATGGCCGAGGCAACCGACTGGTCCTACTACCACCGGATGGACGAGCAGTTCCATCAACTGGTGGGAACTGCGTCATGCCTGGACTCCGCCGTCGAGGTTTACCACGAGACCCTCGCCGAGCTGTACGACTACTTCATCCCCTACCCCATCGAGAAGCTGCACAAGTCCAACCAGGACCACATCGCGCTCGTGGCAGCCCTGCGGGCGGGTCATGTCGAGGAAGCTGTGGAGCTCTCCCGGAAGCACGTGGACATCCTGCACCGGACGATGTTTATGGGGCTGGCGGGAGGCCGCGCCTAAGCCAACTTGACTGGCTGAATAGGTGCTACCACCCTGCTTGCCGGTGCTGCCTATGAACAAACCGAGAACATTGCTAGCCGGCATCAAGGCGATTATTTGGGAACCTGCGTTAAGGCGATTATTGGCGGCGCTTCAGACCGCCAGAGCAAAGCGGACGCACCGTTCCAGCGGTGAACCTATATATCCTGCCGTTAACTAGAACGATCCAAGCCTGTGCCTAGCTAGAGGCACAGACTTGGACCGACGAGACCGGATAGGTCGGGTTAGAGAACCTCGCAAGCTTTCAGCTCAACGCCGAGATCCCCGCCATCCTGGAAAGTGCCGCGCACCGTGATAGCGCTCTCGGGCGCAATAGTGGCTGCCCGTGCTGCTGGCACATCATTGCAGTTGACGTGCAAGAAGGTGTACTTGTCGCCGTTGTCGACCCGAACGACGTACTGATCCTTATCGAGGAATTCAGTGTCAACCTTGTCCACGTAGCCAGTGACCTGCAGAATCTTGCCCTTGTACCTCGCGTCAGCAGCAGCCTCATTGCCCTTGAAGTCCTCCAGTATCTGACCAGCTTCGACCTGCAAGACCTCGGGAGCAGCTTGAGCAGGAGCCGCGGCCTGTGCTGGTGCAGCTGGCGCCGCAGCCGCAGCCGCCTCTGGTGCGTTCGCTGCAGGAGCGACAGGCGCTGAGGAAGTGCTCTTCCCCCCATTTGCAATCGATGAAACGATCATTATCAATACAAGAACCAGCGGGAGTATGAAGCGCTTCTTCTTGAACCAAGGGCGTGACGCCTTGCGATATGCCTTATCGGCTGCTGCTTGGGCTTTGCCGTCACGCTTTGCCTCCGACAATGTTGTGTTCTCTGTCATTACAGATCCTGTCTGACTCGTTGGCTAATGTCTCTGGTGGATTGCTGCCTGCGGTGTCACTCAGCTATAGCCCTCGTCAATCAAATGACAGGTCCGTCCCCCGCAATTAACTATAACCAAACGGGAAGGTAAGGCGGAGTATTGGCGAAAAACCTGCTGAAAAACTTGCTTACGGCCGAAGGCATCAATTGATGATCAAGATTTGCGCATTTTTTACCCAGCTAGAAGCTGACGATCTTACCGCCAAGCTTTTCCTGCATATCGGTCGAGGTCGGGCTGTTGATGACCCAGTTTTCGCCCACGAGCCATGAATTGCCTCCCGTCGTCTTCAAGTCCGCGTTCAGCTTTTTTACAGTTTGAATAAGTTGGCTAATGTCATTGCTTGAGACGTATGTGGAGATGACCGTGTTAGTCGAACACTCCGCAGATTCGGCAGCAAGAGTGATCCGGTTGGTTTGTTTGAAGTCGGGGCAAGCACCGCCAGCCTTGACAAAGGCTGCCTTGAGCGCCCCGACTGTTGCGTAACTGCCTCCATCGGCAGGCGGACCACTGACAGTCGGCGTCGGTGTCGGCTTGACCATGGTTGTCGCAGCCGTGGTAGAGGCTGCACAGCCGGAGAGAGCGAGGGCTCCTGCCAGCAAAACGACAGACCTAATACCTTTCGAGAACATTTCTTGAGTTCCTCCCCATTTTGACGCCGCATCAAGACGGCATATAGCAAATCAACGATGAAATTCCTGGTACCGGCTGGTGCAAGCAATTGAGCAGGCATCCGCTCCGTGGTCCGCTTTGTTTGGCGTGATTATAAGCAGAGCGGAAACCCGGCTCCCATGGCACCACAATGCCAAGGACTTTAAACCGGCTCGGATAAAACGTGGATTGGAATGTACCATACAAAATCGGCACCGAAACGCACAGTTATGGTGCGAGTAATTAGATTTACTGCTTTGTCCAAGAACCGCAGCGAGACGACTTAAAGTCCTGCCCGGCTGAGAGGGTCACCGAGGGGCGTCCGCCTGTCACGATGTCATTGTCCACAATGTCCGAGCCGTTGGAACCCGTGCGGTAAATGCCCCAGTAGCAGCTTCCGGAGACATCGGAGGCAGTTCGATAGGTCCCGGGTTCGATGTCCTTGCCAACGGTCCAGGTTCCTTCTCGTATTGTGTTCGCGGCTTTAGTCTTTTCGGCCGCCGTCACAGCTTCTTCACGCTTTTTAACGTTTTCCTCGGCGGCTTTCACCGCAGACTCGCGAACCGTGATCGCAGATTCCTTAGTGGAAATTGTGGATTCGCGTCCGCTAATACTTGAATTCAAGGTGTTGTAGCGGCTCTGCAGCTTCACAAGGTCCGCGCTAACTCCGTCCTTTTCGGATTGTAGAGCAATGAATTCTTTACTCTTCTTCGGGTCAGGGAGAGTTGCGCCAAGCACCAGTCCACCGATGAGGAACAGAACGGCAGCCGCGGCAGCCCAGTACCAAGCAATCCTCAAAGATCCCCGGCCCTGGCTTCCACCGCGCGGAGATGCGGGGTTCGAACCCGTCCCCGTCTTTGCCCGCCCAGTCATTTTGCTAGGCAATCCAAGCCAACGGCGTTTCCCGGCTATCCGGTTGGTCGGCGAAGAAATGAAAGGTTGAGCTCCTGGCGCCGTGTAACTAGGCGAGCCCTCTGGCTTGGGAGGAACTCCCATTGCAGGATTGATGTCGGTCACGGCGATAGCCCCCAAATGGTTCGTGCAAGTTCTACGATTCAACTACCACTTATCGACAAAGATTGAATGAGCACTAGGGATAGCTCCGCCCTGCCCGCTTGTGGTCACAAGACCTTCTCGTCAAGATAAATCGCGTCTTTGAAAAGCGTATTTGTTCACGTTGCCAGCTCAGGCCTGTGGAGGACGTCCTTGAGTGAAAACTCAGAGAACCTTGATCCAATCTTGAGAAAGCAAGTCCTCTCCACGTCGCTTCTGCTTAATACTTGCACTTTGGCGTCAAGTCCTCCCCGCTTTAGCAGTTCCCCTGTGGAGATAACCAAAGGAGAACATGAACCACCGCGGAAGCCTCCAACCCTCTGCCTCGAGAAACGCCTTTACACCGAACGGCCAGCCACCCGGTACTCAACGGGAAGGGCGCCCGGCCTGGCCGGACGCCCTCGCGCACAATCAACCCACGGAGGGTTCACGGCATCTGATTCAGTCGACGAGCACCGGCGGTTTGGCCTGCTCCGACGATTCAACAACGGGCGGAACGGTACGGTTCCGGTGGTTCAGCCAGTTCGCCACCGCAAGCAGCGCGACAAGCCCGAAGGTACTCAGGAGCTGGGGGCGCGAATCCTCGCCGATGAAGCCCACCGTGAAGATCGCCGCGAGGATGACCAACCCAACCACAGTGAGCCACGGGAACCCGGGCATCCGCAGAGGAAGTTCCGTGCCTTCCCGATCGGCGCGGAGGCGCAGCGCGAGCTGGGCCAGGAGCGCGGACGTCCACACCAGCAGGCAGGTTGAGCCCACGATGTTGAGCAGGATAGGCAGGACCATCTCGGGGAAAGCCAGCTCCAGCACCACCGTGACAACGCCGAAGGCAACACTGGCAAGGACTGCAACCACCGGAACCCGGGCCTTGGACACGGACGCGAGCAGCCGCGGTGCCTCGCCGCGCTCCGCCAGGGAGTACGCCATCCGGGAGGCGCCGTAGAGGTTGGCGTTGAGCGCGGATAGCAGTGCGGCGACCGCTACCAAGGTGATGGCTGTAGCCGCACCGGGCATACCGGCGGCGTCCAGCACGGCGGCGAACGGGCTCTTCAGGCCTGCCGATCCCACAGGAACCACGGCCGCGATCACAAAGATGGCACCGATGTAGAACACCAGGATGCGCCACAGAACGGTCCGAACGGCCTTCTTCACGCTGCGGGCCGGCTCGGCGGTCTCAGCTGCGGCGACGGACACGATCTCCGTGCCGCCGAACGCGAACGCCACCACGAACAGCGCCGTCGCAATGCCGGCAAAACCACTGGGCGCGAACCCTTCACCCGTGAAGTTGGACAGCCCCGGCGACTGGACGCCCGGCAGCCAGCCGAAGAGCAGTGCAGCGCCCACCAGCAGGAACCCGACGATTGCTGCCACCTTGAGCAACGCGAACCAGAACTCGAACTCGCCGAAGTTCTTCACGCTCGTCAGGTTCACGGCAGTGAGCACCACGATGAACACAAAGGCCATCAGCCACACCGGCAGGGCCGGGAAGATGGTAGCCAGCAGGCCAGCCGCACCGAGTGCTTCCGCCGCGATGACCACCACGAGCTGCAGCCACCAGAGCCAGCCCACCGTGGCTCCTGCCACCGGCCCGTAAGCCTTCGCGGTGTAGACGGAGAAGGCACCGCTGTCCGGATTGGCTGCGGCCATCTCGCCGAGGGCCCACATCACCAGGATGATGAGCGTGCCGGCCACGAGGTAGGAGATCAGCACCGCCGGGCCGGCCGCCTGGATGCCGGCGCCGGAGCCAATGAAAAGGCCAGCGCCGATGGCGCTTCCAAGCCCCATCATGGTGAGCTGGCGGGGTTTGAGGGCCGCGCCGAGCGCGCGGGCAGACGTCTTTGTCTGTTGTTCCATGGGATTCCTCTAGTTAGTAGGTGGAACGGATCTGGGGATAAGAATTCAGGCGGCGTGTGCTGCGAGGATCCGCAGCACGCGGTCATTGGCGGCGGTGTCAGCAACGGTGATCCGGACGCCGTCGCCCTGGTAGGCCCGGACCATGATGCCGGCGCCGTCGAACGCCTCCATCAGCCTCGTCCGGAGCTCGTCGTCGGCACGGATCCACAGGAAATTACCCTGGCTCGGCTCCAGCTTCCAGCCCCGGGCTGCCAGCTCCCGAGACATCCGTGCGCGTTCCTGCTTGACGACGGCGACCCGCGCCTCCATCTCCTCCCCCGCGTCCAACGACGCGACGGCAGCCTTCTGGGCCAGCGCGCTCACCGAGAAGGGAAGGGCGGTCCGGCGCAGCCCCTCGGCGATGTCCGGCGCCGCCACGGCGTATCCAACGCGCAGCCCGGCCAGTCCGTAGGCCTTCGAGAAGGTGCGCAGGATGCAGACGTTCGGGTACTCGCGGTAGAGCGCCAGGGAGTCGGGGCCGCTGCCCGCCTCGGCGTACTCCACGTAGGCCTCGTCGATCACCACGAGGATGTCCGGCCGGAGGGCGCGCAGGAAGGCCTCGATGCGCTCATGGCTGATCGGGACGCCGGTGGGATTGTTGGGGGTGCACAGCAGGATGACCTTGGTGCGTTCGGTGACGGCCGCGGCCATGGCGTCGAGGTCGTGTCCCTCCAGGTGGTCCAGCGGGATGCGGACCGGCCGGGCACCTGCCAGCTCCACCAGGATGGGGTAGGCCTCGAAGGAGCGCCACGCGAAGATGACCTCATCACCGGCGTCGCACAGTCCGGTGATGATCTGCTGGAGGACGCCCACGCTGCCGGGTCCCACCGCGATCTCCCCGGCGGTGACGCCGAGGTGCCAGGCAAGCCGTTCGCGGAGTTCGACGGCGGCCATGTCCGGGTAGCGGTTCATGGCACCTGCAGCTCCGGCCACCGCAGCGATTGCTGCGGGCAGTGGCTCGTAGTGGCTTTCGTTGCTGGCGAGGGCTGCGATGTCCATGCCGGCGCTGCGCCGGCCCGGGACGTAGGACGGCAGGCCGGTCACCGCAACGCGAAGGGTGGGGCGCGCGGCGGCGGGTGCCGATTGAAGATGAGTGATGGTCATGAGGACCGATCATGATTGTGACCCGGCGCACATTGCAAGATACGCTCAAGGCATTGGGACTTCTGCTCAACTTCTACTGCATGTGGTGAAAATATGACCATCGCTAACTCCCGCACCCTGGATTCCCTCGACGGCAGGATCATCCTGGCCTTGGACAAGGATCCCGAAGCCAGTGCCCTGGCACTCTCCCGGACACTCGGCGTCGCACGGAACACCGTCCACGCCCGGCTGTCACGGCTGGAGCGCAGCGGCGCCCTTCGCTCCTTCAGCCGCAGGCTGGACCCCGCCGCGCTCGGCTACGACCTGATGGCCTTCCTCTCGCTGGCCATCAGCCAGACCCGGGCCGGGGCGGTGGAGAACGGGCTCGCGGCCATCCCCGAGGTGATCGAGGTACACGCCACCACCGGCGACGCGGACCTCATGGCCAAGGTAGTGGCCCGGAGCACGGCCGACCTCTACCGCATCACCAACCAGATCCTGGCCATCGACGGTATCCAGCGGACCAGCACCGCCATTTCCGTCGTCGAACTTATACCGCCCCGCTACGACGGCCTCCTGAACCGGCTCTCGAAGCAGGAATCCCACCCCTCGGATGAAACTACGGGTGACGCAGGCCACAAGTAGGCATATTTTCAATTACTCCTGTTCCTTACTGCCAATAATTCCAGTCAGATCCAGCTCTATTGCTTATTCGTAAGCTGGCCCACAGGATTCCTGCATGACTACTCTCACCGTCTCGGGCCGCGTGGCACAGGTTCTCAGCAGCTACCTCAGCGACGTCTTCGGCGTCATGGGCAACGGCAACGTCTACTTCCTGGACGCCGCCGAAAAGATGGGCCTGCGCTTCTCCGCCGTCCGGCATGAGGGCGCCGCCATCGCCGCCGCCGACGCCTACTACCGGACCTCCGGACGGCTCGCAGCGGGCACCACCACCTACGGCCCCGGCTACACCAATGCACTCACCGCACTGGCCGAGGCGGTCCAGGCGCAGATCCCCGTCGTGCTGGTCACCGGCGACGCGCCGAGCAGCGGCGCCCGCCCGCAGGACGTGGACCAGGCCGCCATCGCCGCCGGCCTCGGCGCGGCCACCTTCACCGTGACCCGCGACGCCGCCGGCGCCATCACCCAGCAGGCGGTGGAGTACGCACTCACCAAGCGCACCGCCGTCGTGATTGCCATTCCCTACGACCTCGCGTCACTCGAGGCTGCGGATGAGGAACTTCCGGCGCCGTTGGCGGCTCAGGTGACGGACGACGTCGACCGCGGCCTTGCGCAGGCAGCCCGCCTGCTCGCCGGGGCCAAGCGCCCGCTGATCCTCGCCGGCCGCGGTGCGCACCTCTCCGGAGCCGGCCTGGAGCTCCGGGAGCTTGCCGACCGGCTCGGCGCCCTGACCGCCGGAACCGCCCTGGCGCTCAACCTCCTCCAGGGCGAGGGGTACCTCGGCGTCGCGGGCGGCTTCGGCACGGACACCGCGGCCGGGCTCATGGGCGAGGCCGACGTGGTGCTGGTGGCCGGGGCGAGCCTGAGCCCGTTCACCATGCGGTTCGGGCACCTGCTCGGCCCGGACAGCACGGTCATCCAGATCGACACTGCCCTGCTGCCCACGAACCCCCGGGTAGACCTGTTCGTCAGCGCGGACGCGAAGTCCGCCGCGGGCCGCCTTCTTCAGCTGCTTGATGACGTGGTTTCAGCCCAAGCTTGGCGGGCGGAAGCTTCTAAGCGCCTGGCTGCGGGTCCGGGGCACCACCCGGGTTCGGACGAGACGCCGGACGGCCGGCTGGACCCGCGCTCCCTGGCCACGGCACTGGACGCCGTACTGCCGGAGCGCCGCACGGTGGTCCAGGACGGCGGGCACTTCGTGGGCTGGGCACCGATGTACTGGAACATTCCGCGGCCGCAGGACCTGGTAATGGTGGGGACGGCATTCCAGGCCATCGGGCTTGGGCTGGCCAGCGCCGTCGGGGCGGCGCGCGCCGTGGAGGACGGCCGGACCCTGGTGCTGGCCTCCGGTGACGGCGGTTTCCTGATGGGCCTGGCCGACCTCGAATCGCTCATCGGTGCAGCGAAGAGCGCCATCGTGGTGATCTACAACGATGCCGCCTACGGGGCCGAGATCCACCAGTATGGCTCCCAGGGCTTGACCGAAAAGCCCATGCTGATCCCCGAGGTGGACTTCAGCGGGATCGCGCGCGCTTTGGGTGCCGAGTCGGCAATCGTCCGGTCGCTGGCGGACCTTTCGGCGCTGACGGACTGGATCGACGCCGGCGCCAAGGGAACGTTCGTGGCCGACTGCCGGATCACGTCCAGCGTCCGGGCGCCTTGGCTGAGCGAGTGGATGAACGCCAAGGAGGCGGCGAAGGCGGCGGTGGCGGGGTAACCGTGGTCCATCCTCAGAGGTTGGCAGATGCAACTTGTGACCGCTCAGGTTGCCGGACGTGGACAAACTCAGCCCGCAGGATGCTGGGCATCGATGAGCCACTTTTCCGGTGCGTGGACTACTTTCAGGACCCGTCAACAACTGGGCCCACCGCATGCTCCTGCTGCAGCGGCGACACTCTCAGCTGCCTGGCCGCCCTCCGACTCCAGGAAGTGTTCGCCCTGGACGATCCAACCGGCACCCTCCAGGCCGTCTGAAAGTCAGGAACAGCTCCGGGCCCTGCTCCGTACCGGCTCCTTGGACGACGCCGCGGCGGCAAAGAAGGTAATCGAGGAGCTGGTCACAGCAGCCGCGCGGCCCGAAACCAACAGGCTCTACCGCACTGTCTGCAAATGGTGAAAAGAGATCGAGGTGCTGATCATTACCGGTGCCACGACAGGCGAAGTCGAGGCCAACAACACCGCGATCAAGAACATCAAACGCACGGCGCGAGGCTACCGCAACCCTGCCAATTACAAATCGGTTAGTCCCTTGAGAAGTGCCGTCCGGACGGCGGCATGACGCTCATTCCAAGGATCCATTTCCCTAAAGAACGCTGAAGAGCCTCCAAAGGGGAGTGCCAAAGCTGACAAGGTGGAGCGGACGTAGCACCGACGTGGGGTGTCTGCCTACGCTCTTGTCGGGACAGTTGTCCAGCACGCTAGCGTTACGTGGTCTTCTCAGGCAAACTAATCGAGCCGGAGCCCGCCCCAGCTCGAACTGATATTTCCTCAGCGACGGATAAATGGCCGTTCGCCCAAGCCTCTGTCTCTGAACCGATGACATCCCAAGCCGTTTCAGAAGCCTTCACTAGCAGAGCCCAACGGTCCGCTTCATCCTTCAAGGCAAGACTGTTCTGTTGGGAATATGCCATTGCAAGCTCACCCGAAATCTCCTGTAGCTTTAGGGCCGTTCTCAGGTGTGCTGACCATCCAGAAGACAACGAAAATCCCCTATCCAGTAGCTGTAGACCTGCTGCCACGCCGAAAAGTACATAGCCGGCAGCTGAGGGGACGTCGGGCCACAAGCTTGCCCCAACGGGTATTAGACCCCCTAGAACAGCAGTTACTATGCTTAGGAACCGGGTGGATCGCGCCAGCCTTCTTTTGGTGGCTTTCTTCGTCAAATACCAAGTTGTTGCAGAAGCAAGAAACGATTGCATCGCTTCATATGCTTCAGCTGCCGTCATGGCTCCCGTTAGAGTCGACGGTAGCTCAATATCCTTCGGTACACGGCTGCGGCGCACGTATTCCCCCTTCGCGGCTAGCAGATTATGGTCCTCCGCTTCCGAGTAGCCCCGCCTGTCGAGGCCCGCGAAAGCCCCATTCACCTGGCAGTCCCGGAGCGTGACCGGAAATTGGAAGTATCATTCTTTCGTACCCAGCATATCCTTATTCAACTCGCCAGAATACTTAGGGCCGATACCATCCAGCAACTTGTTTGCCCTTCTAACGGCACTTCTAAAATCAGGGAACTGCTGTCGAAGCTTAGGACCGTACCCCAAGAGAAAACTAGATAAATCGCGATCCGCGGAAACATTGAGATTTCTCAGGCTGGGAGAAATCGATAAATACCAATCGACTAGGGGATGTGCAAGATTTGGCAGATCCCACGTCTCCTGATAACTCGAGCGCACCCGCTTTAGCAGTGCTGGCCCTTCTCTATAGTTTGCAAAAGACACGGGGGGATATTGCAATAACCGCGCGTCTGCGCTATCAGCATTCGACGCTTCGAGAATCTCGTAACGGCCCCAGCCAAGAGACAAGAAGCGAAAATTTAGGTGCATCAACGCCAAAGCTGTGATATCAGTAAAATGCCCAGTACGCGGAATAATAACTACCGGGTGCTGCGTTGTCAGCGCGAGGGATAAATCGTTAACGGAAACGCGCTGTGCGCACCCTTCCATGACGAACAACTTTTCGGATACCCATCCCGAATCGCTAGTTATCAAGGGATCATCACCTATCTCGGCCAGGGTAACTTCCCCACTCAGCCGCTGCAGGTTGTTCAGGACGGAATTATTCCGAAGGATGCTGTCGGCAGCTCTAGTCTCGCTAGCGGATAATAGGGCGCGCCGTAGTGTCAGCTGGAGAGCTGACACTACGGCGTACGGGAGTGCTCGTACATGATCGCGAGCGACGTTTAAGTCCGGGCGAAGTGAGTCTGAAAGCCAGATAGACGCGAGCACATTCCCGGTTGTGTAGTGATGAGTGTCTTTCGACGATACGGCTAGCCATTCCTCATCGGAGTCCAGAAAGTCGATCGGCAGGCGAATTCCATTATGGCTCAAGCTACTGACGTAGGTTCCTCCGCTATCGAGCCAGCCCCTATCCCAATACATTGGATCACCGAAAATGTCATCGGGATGCAGGCCGTGATCGTAGTCGTAGTCATCGTCGTAGTCGTCGTCATCGTCATCGTCATCGTCTTCATCGTCATCTGATGCGGTATATGGCAATAGAAGTCCGACTTCCGAAAAACTAACCCTCGCCTTGAATTCAAATTCGTCGTCGCTATCGTATTTCCCTATTGCGGCGAATCTTTCATGAGCATCCTGCGCGTAAGGATCAATTCGCTCCACATACTCATAAGCTTGGTTATCATAAAGCTTGAGACTGATGTGCGCGGTATCACCGTCATAGAAAGAGAGTTTCACGAAAGGCCCATTTCGGAGCGGTGAAGTTGGATCATTCACGTCCAGTTGCTTCTCGTCCTCTTCATCATCCCACGGGCTTTTATAATCAAAACTAATCCCGGCTACACCGGGGAGCTTTTCAACCGATAGCGTAGACATAACCGACTTCAGTGCAGACGCATCCACCGTTACAAGGTAACCAGCACCATCGATTTCATCCCTTGCGCGAGCGGCGGAAAGGTCTATTTTTCGCACGTTTAGCGTGACCTGCTTTAGTGCTCCTGCCACCTCTGGAGCGAGCTGTTTTAGCTTCGGGCCCCAATCCAGCTGATGGCTGGTGCTATTTTCGCCGTTTGGATCGGACAACGTCACTTGCTCGTTGTCAAGAGAAACCTTAACTGGGGTGTTGAGGAGGAAATGACCACAAAGACGCTTGACATCTACTCGTTCCGTCTTTTTATTTTGGTCAATTCGAAGGGCAATGGATGTGCCAGGCCTGCCTGGAGGCCGGTACCCGTGCTCTATAGAATGTGAATGACTCGGCATACTGCTGGGTACGCTCTGTTTGGATTCGGTCTGCACCACGAGAAAGTCCGTCTTCTGCGGAAATGAAAGGCGAATTGACTCGGCACGCGTGCCGCCTTCAGTTGCTGAACGAGTCGACAGTTCAATACGGTCCGCCACTAAGAAAGCTGAAAGCAGTCCTACCCCAAACTTACCTATAGAGACCATTGGCGAGGAGGTGTCGGTGGTAGACTGCATGAGAGCCGCCTTGAATCCAGCCGTTGAGTAATACGAAGCTCCAACTCTAAGCAAAAAGTTTTCAATAACTTCCAAGCTCATGCCGCAGCCTTCATCGTCAACCCGAACCCATTGATATCCCTCGTCATCTTTCCATTCGGATACGTTGATGGCATAACCGGAGGAAGCTACTTCCACACCTTCTAGGCGGCATCGGGCCCTCACCGCGTCAATCGAGTTTTGTAACAACTCGCGTAGGAAAACGTCGGAGTTCGGATAAAGGTTCTCACCCATAAAGAGGTCGAGGATAGCATCCTTGTCAAGCTTGAACCGAAAATCGCCGTAAGTAAAGCCATCGCTGATTATGTCTGAACGATCTATAGAGCCAGGCAGCGGTAGATCCCGCCATCGATCGGTGCAGTAGTTGATGAGTCGCTTGCATGCGGCTAACTCAGTTTCGATAACTTCTAAAAATTCGAGCACATCGTGCTGAACAACAGGGTGGTCAGGGGCGGCGATGAATCCAAGTTCGTAGTCGGCGGCCTTGGCAGTGGGGAAAACAAAGCCATCACTTTTCAGGTGTTTTCGCCATTCAACTTCACTTCGCCGAAGGCGTTCCGTATGTGCTCGCCTTATACCCATATAGCGATACACCGCTTCTGGCGATCTAGAGTTATCAAAGTCAAGTATGTCTGCGAGGCGCAGAATGATTGCACAAAGACGAAGATCACACTGCTTAATAAAGAGGTGGTCAAAGATATCGGTCTTCAGGCTGGTCGTGGCTAAGTTATGGCTCCTGCATAGTTCACCTAAGTGATGTGCTATGGGTACGCTTCCCCACCGAAGCTTCTCTTCAGGAAGGCTAGCTAGGATTGTTTTGACACGGTCTGCGTGCACCCAACGGCAATAGCCCTCTATGACTTCACTGTTGATGGTTTCGTCATTGCGTTTGTATCGAAGATACTCGGAGGGGTGGGTGCGCAAATACGTTTGAAACTCCGCCGAATTAGTTATGTTATTTCGCTCTTCTTCGGCAAAAGCCATTCCTGAGTCGTGGAAATATGCGGCAAGAATAAGCATCGCTGCTTCTAAAGCAGTGAGATCTTCTGTGCGGTTACCAAGTAAATTCTCCATGTTCGATATGACGTTTTTGGCGTGGACGCGGTTATGGAGGGTGTAAGTCGGGAATGTGTCACGAACCATGTCTAACAAATCACCAGCGTAGTTGGTCAGCCATTCTACGTCTGCGTTCTGCTGATGGGTTCCTTTTTTTACAAGTACTTCCCATAGTGTCGCTGACATCCCGCCTCCTGTCCAACGATCCCGAAGCTGTGATCCTTCGGGCCGTCACTTGCAAAAACCGCTGTTGGCTAGAACTTGTCGTTTATACAAAGCGTATCGTCCAAAACCTCCCACTCTGGACGGACTCAGCGCGGCGGCCTCATAGATTCTTGTATCCGCAACTGTCGACGCCTTATCGGCTCTTCGTGGTTGCTGGGGAAATGAGTTCGTGTCGTTGAAGACAAGGGGGTCCGTGGCCGTGCTGGGATGAGTGCGTCTTGTCCTGAGCGTCGCGCTTGCTATGCAGATCGATCGATCCTCGGCCCATCTTCCAATTCCCGGTCGTTCACACCGGCCAGATGATCGAGGAACAAAGGCTCCAGCTCCTCGAATTCGTGGGCGGTGGACAATGTCCGCGATGTTCCGGGTGACTCCTGCGGGGGTTCGCAAACGGCTACCTAACACCCTCCCCTTTCGGCTCCCCTTTTTGGCACCCCTGTGGCTCACGGTGCAGCGTGCAGACGTAGAGTTTTGCCGCATAGAGGTGATGAAACGGCCTCCCGTCCACCCACAGATCTCAGAGGACACCATCATGCGTTTGCTACGCCTTTTCATCGCTCTGCTACTCGCGGCGGCCGTCACCGTCGCGCTCCCCGTCCCCGCCCAGGCGGCCGACGTCGGAGTTCCCGGGCCGTCGTATGCAAGTGACGGCGTCAGAACCCCGACTGCGGACAAGGCCCAAAGCAAGCTCTGGTTCCAGGATGGAAGCTGGTGGGGGCTGTTGTGGAGCCCGTCCACACATGCGACGAAGATCCACCGGCTCGACGCCGCAACGCAGGCTTGGCAGGAGACGGACACCGTTGTTGACGAACGTCCGAGTGCGCGCGGCGACGCGCTCTGGGACGAGAAGGACGGCAAGCTCTACATCGTGTCGGGCACCACCGTGCAATCGGAGTGGGCCGCGCCGCCAAGCCAGAAGGAGGTGGCCTCCGGGTCCGCAGTGCTTCTCCGCTTCAGCTACAACGCGTCCACGAAGACCTACTCCCAGGACGCCGGATTCCCGGTCACCCTTCACCGTGGGAGCACGGAATCGATCACCGTGGCCAAAGATTCGCTCGGTAAGCTCTGGGTCACCTATACCGTGGTCTCATCCGCCGACAGCAACGATGTCTACGTCAACCACTCGACGACGAGTGACTTGGTGTGGGGGACTCCGTTCGTCCTGCCGACGCCCAACGCCAAGGTGAACCCGGACGATATCTCCGCAGTCACGTCGTTCCAGGGCGACAAGATCGGAATTATGTGGAGCAATCAGCGGAAAGAGCATAAGAGGTTCTACTTTGCTGTCCACCAGGACGGTCAGCCAGAGGACGCGTGGCAGACGGAGGTCGCCTTCGGAGGGGGAAAGAACTGCACCGGAGGATGCGCGAACGACCACCTTAACCTCAGGCAGCTGACAAGTGACGGCAGCGGCCGCCTCTACGCAGCGATCAAGACAGCCAATCGAAAAGTCGGCCAGACGTTGGTGGCCCTCCTGGTGCGCGATGGCAAGGGCAATTGGACCAGCGCCGCGTTTGGCGAAGTGCAGGACGTCCATACCCGGCCCATGGTCATGATCGACGAACAGCACGGTCAGATCTGGATGTTCGCAATCGCGCCGGAGGAGGGCGGCACCCTCTATTACAAGAAGTCTCCGATTGACAACGTTTCCTTCGCGCCCGGCGCCGGCACGCCCATCATCAGCAGCAGCACCGACGACGACATCAACGACCCCACGTCAACGAAACAAAACGTCAACGGCCAGACCGGGCTGGTGGTTTTGGCGTCCTCGAGAGCCAACGCCCGGTACTGGCACGCCCAGATAGATCTTGGGAACTAGTCCACACCTCAGGCTGGTGGTGATACGACGGCGGTGCATCTGCATCAACATCTCAGAACGAGACGCGGTTTCTTCTGTCACAAGTCCGAGCTGTGTCCGGTCTTAGCTGGTGACGAGACCAGAAACAACATGCAGAGCAAGGAAACAGTTAAGGATGGCAGATCAACTTACCGCCAGATCTGCCCGCCGTCGTATGCCAGCCCGCCCCGGAATCTCACCGCCTGGGTCAAATCCTCGCAGCAGTACTATTGGGCGCATGGATGCCGACGCCGGGTCAACGGACGAATTGGAAACGGCATCGACAATTTTCGCCGAGGTCCGTCCCCGATTGTTCGGGATCGCCTACCGCATGCTCGGCAGTGTCAGCGAGGCGGAGGACATCGTCCAGGAGACGTGGGTCCGTTGGCAGACATGCGATCGGAGTCAGGTCCGGCATGCGCCCGCATTCCTGGCGACCACCGCCACCCGGCTAGCCATCAATGCCGGGCAGTCGGCACGGGTCCGTCGTGAGACGTACGTAGGTCCCTGGCTGCCCGAGCCTGTGGACACCAGCGCCGACCCCGAACTGGGCGCCTTGCACGGTGAAGCGCTCGAGTTTGCGGTGTTGCTGATACTGGAAAAGCTGTCGCCCACCCAGCGGGCGGCGTACGTGCTGCGGCAGGCGTTCGACTACCCGTATGAGCAGATCGCTGAGGTCATCCAGCAGACCGAAGGGAATGCCCGCCAGCTGGTCAGCCGCGCCCGCAAACGCCTTGCTGACGAGAAACGCACCGAGGTGAGCGTAAGCGAGCAGCGGCAACTGCTGGAGGCATTCCTTGCCGCGGCCCGGACCGGAAACCTGGCCGCGCTGGAGGCACTGTTCGCCGCCGACGTCGTCAGTTACTCCGACGGCGGCGGCAAGGTCCGGGCTTCGAAGTTCCCCGTTGTTGGACGGGAACGGGTGGCGAAGTACTACCAGGCGTTCGCGTCGCGTTTCTGGATTGGCGTCGATAGCCAGCCGTTTATGGCCAACGGCCGGCCCTCCGCACGGCTGGTCCAGGACGGGGTGGTGTTTGCGGTGGTGACGCTCACAGCGTCTGCCGATGGTATTGATCGGCTGTTGTGGACGATGAATCCAGACAAACTCTCCGGCGTGACGAGGGTCGGCGCCTGACCTGCCGGCCCTACAGCCCATTTCTCCAAAGCCTGTCACAGATTGATCTGGTATCCGGTCATAGCTGGTGGAAGGAATGTCACTACATTCCGCTCAGCCATTATCGGAGGGAAGACCATCATGAAGATCGTTGTAATCGGCGGCACAGGCTTGATCGGCAAGCAGGTTGTGGAGATCCTCAACAGTCAGGGCCATGAGGCGAAAGCGGCGTCCCCGTCCACCGGGGTCGATTCCGTGACCGGCCAGGGATTGGATGAGGCGATGGTTGGGGCGGATGTCGTTGTCGACTTGACGAACACCGCCGATTTCGATGAGAAGGTAGTGGTTCCCTTCTTCTCCACTTCATCCCGCAACCTTCTCGCGGCCGAAAAAAGGGCCGGCGTGCGGCATCACGTGGCTCTGTCCGTTGTTGGAACCGACCGCATCGGCCTCGGCTACTTCGCCGGGAAAACTGCACAGGAGAAGGCAGTTAGGGAAGGCGGAGTCCCGTTCACCATTCTGCGGGCTACCCAATTCTTCGAGTTCATCCCGCTCATCGCCGACGCCGGAACGAGCGACGGCTCGGTGTACGTGACAAGTCACCTGATGCAGCCGATGGCCGCTGCTGACGTTGCCCGCATCGTGGCGGAGACGTCCGTCTCGCCCGCAATTGACGGCGTCCTTGAAATGGCGGGCCCTGAGCGCGCCGGACTTGATGAATTCGTGGGTCGGGTTCTCGCGGCCCGCAATGATTCCCGCCCGGTGATCACTGATCCCCAAGCCGGCTACTTCGGCATACCGATCGAAGAGACCAGCATCGTTCCCCTGGGTGAATCCCGCATTGGGGACATCACCCTCAAGGCGTGGCTGAACTCGACGTCCCAAGCCGGCCTGTAGCTCGATGTCACAGCATCCCCTCACACACTTATCGAAAGGAACATCATGAAGATCGTAGTTATCGGCGGTACGGGCCTGATCGGTTCGAAACTGGTCAGCAAGCTCCGCGAACACGGACACGAAGCAGTGGCCGCCTCCCCTGACTCGGGAGTGAACACGCTCACCGGCGAGGGCCTCGCGGACGTGCTGCAGGGAGCTGACACTGTAGTCGATGTGTCGAACTCGCCTTCATTTGAAGATGCGGCCGTGCTGGATTTCTTTACCACCTCCACCCGCAACCAGCTCGCCGCGGAGAAGGACGCCGGCGTCGGGCACCACGTCGCCCTGTCGGTGGTGGGGACCGAGCGCCTGGCCGAGAGTGGCTACTTCCGGGCGAAAATCGCCCAGAAGAAGCTCATCAAGGAATCAGGCGTCCCGTATTCGATTGTTCATGCGACGCAGTTTTTCGAGTTCGTGAAGAGCATCGCCCAGGCCGCGACCGAGGGAAACACTGTTCGACTGTCACCCGCCCTGATCCAACCCATGGCCGCCGAGGACGTGGCCACCGCTGTTGCACGCATCGCCGTCGGAAGTCCACAAAACGCCACCGTTGAGGTGGCTGGGCCCGAGCAGTTCGGCCTTGATGAGCTCATCCGCAAGGGCCTCAGCTTCCGTGGCGACCCCCGCGAGGTTGTCACTGACCCCACCGCGCGCTACTTCAACGCCATGCTTCAGGACGGCGAACTGCTTCCCGGAAGCGAAGCGACCATTTACAACACCCGCTTCGTAGAATGGCTGAACCAGCAGTAGCCGGACCGTGCAGGGTGTCCTTCACAGCGGCCTCTGAAGGACATCCTGCTCCGCTTTTCCATGCCCTCGGGCGAGAATGAGCAGATGGAACCAGCAGTGAGTACCTTCGTCCTGATCCCAGGTGCAGGCGGCACAGCCTGGTACTGGAGCCGTGTGGTCCCCCTGCTTCGAAGAGCCGGCCACGAAGCAGTCGCCGTCGACCTCCCAGGTGACGACGAGAGCGCCGGTCTGCCCGAATACACGAACCTGGTTCTCGAGGCGATCAGTGAGCGCCAGGACGTGGTGCTCGTCGCTCAGTCGTTGGGCGCCTTCACAGGGCCGCTGGTCTGTCACCGGGCGGCTGTTCGAGAGCTAATCCTCGTCAATGCCATGATCCCCGTCCCGGGCGAGACTCCCGGTGCATGGTGGGAGAACACCGGGTGGGCTGGGGCCCAGCGAAGCGCGGCGGAAGCCCAGGGGTACAGTACCGAGTTCGACGTCGGCACCTACTTCCTGCACGACGTCCCGCCGGACGTCGCCGCCGAAGGAGAAAAGCATCAGCGCTCCGAGGCAAATGCAGTCTTCGAATCAGTGTGCAATTTCGACGAATGGCCCCAAATCCCCATCTCAATACTCGCCGGAGAGGCAGATCGGTTCTTTCCGATCGACTTCCAGAGACGAGTCGCCCGCGAACGCCTCGGGCTGGAGCCGGACGTCGTCCCCGGTGGCCACCTCCTGGCACTGGCAAACCCGGAGGCCGTGGCCAACTACCTGATGCAAAACATGCCCTGAGCGGCACGCCCCCTTACCCTGAATGGGGACCCCTTCAGCTCTTCCTGGCTCCTGCGCCCGGTCAACATTCTTCGAAAATTACCGGAAAGGTAACCACGCATGCGGATACTCGTCGTCGGAGCCGGAGCGACAGGCGGTGCGTTCGGAACGCTCCTGCAGGAAGCAGGACGGGATGTCACGTACCTGGTGCGGCCACCCAAGCAGGAGGTCCTCAGCCGCGACGGATTACGCTTCGTCTCCCCCGCCGGTGACCGGACGCACGCAGTGAAAACCATTACCTCCCCGGACGCGTCAGGGGCGTTCGATCTGATCCTCATAACCGTCAAAGCCACGGCCTTCGAGGGCGTACTCGGCGAGATCGGCGCTTTCGTGGGGCCGGAAACCGCCATCATTCCGATTCTTAACGGCATGGCCCATGTGGACCGGCTGGAGCAGCAGTACCCGGGGCAGGTGCTCGGCGGCCTGGCGCGGATTGTCGCGACACTCGACGGCGATGTTGTCCGCCAGCAGATGCCCCTCACTTCGCTCATTGTTGGTGGGCTGAACGGAAACCCTGTCCCTCCGGAGGTTTCCGAAGCTCTGAACGTGCCCGCCGTCGGCTTCTCGGTGGTGGACGACGTAAGGGGCGCGCTGTGGGACAAATGGGCCTTCATCGCCGCCGCAGGGATCGTCAATTGCCTGTTCCGGGCGCCGGTGGGACGGATCATCGAGGCCGACGGGCAGTCCAGGATCCTGGAGGCCATCAGTGAAACCGAAGCGGTGGCGGCCGCGGCGGGACATCCAGTTTCCGATGCCGCTCATGCACAGGCGGTGGGCATACTCACCGAGCCGGGCTCTGCATTCACTTCTTCCCTTTACCGGGATCTCAGCGCGGGGCTCCCTTCCGAAGCTGAACACATACTCGGCGACCTCGCGCGCAGGGCCCGCGACCTCAACCTTCCCACTCCGCTGCTGGACCTCACTCTCATCCAGATCCGGGCCGGCCTGCAGCTCTGAACCATCGGCGACGTCGGCACTGACGCACGTGCCGACGTCGTACGTTCTAACGTCACATCACCTTCCGGGCCGTCCTTTGTGCGGATCCCGAGCGATCTCCAGGCTCTCGAACGGCAGCGAGTCCAGGTCCAGCAACGGGTTGTTGTCCTGCGTCTCCACCAGCTTCCGGGCGGCTTCCTCCGAGTCCACACTGGGCATCGACCCGGGCAGGTTCCGGCCGGCTGATTCGGGCAGGAACCGGATGGCCACGGCGGCCACCACGGCAACCGCCATGAGGTAGTACGCAATCGCCATATCGTCGCCGGTCAGCTCAATGAGGGCCGCGATGATGAACGGTGCCGTTCCACCGAAGATGGCCACTGCCAGGTTATAGGCGATGCCCATGGCTGAATAGCGGTGCTCGGTGGGAAACAGCGCAGGCAGCGCCGAGGCGAGGTTCGGCACCGAAAACGCCACCGGGAAGGCAATCAGGGCCAGGCCGAGCAATGTCATGGGAAGGCTGCCCACCGCTATTGCCAGGAACGCGGGAACCGCGAACACCACCGTGCTGAAGGCCCCGATCCACAGCACGCGGCGTCGGCCGATCCGGTCCGAGAGAAGCCCGGTGAACGGGATGCACAGCGCCATGGCCACCAGCACCGGGAGGGTCAGCAGCGTCCCCTGGACTTCGTCGTACCCCTTATTGCTGGTCAAATACGTAGGCATGTAGGAGGTCAGGGCGTAAGCCACCGTGTTGGCTGCCGCCGCCAGGATCATGGCCAGCACCAGAGGCCGCCAGTGCGCCTTCACAATGCCCACCGGGCCCACGGGACGAATCTCTTCGGCACCGGGACGCTTCGCCGCCGCGGCTTCGGCTTCCTGAGTGGCTTTGAAAGCGGACGACTCCTCGATCTTCATCCGGAAATACACGGCGACAATACCCAGCGGACCGGCCACCAGGAACGGGATCCGCCAGCCCCACTCCCCCATCTGCTCCTGGCCCAGAGTCAGCTGAAGGGCGGACACCACCGCCCCGCCCGCCGCAAAACCGAGGTAGCTGCCCATGTCCAGGAAGCTGACGTAGAAGCCCCGGCGCCGGTCCGGCGCGTGTTCGCACACAAAGGTGGTGGCTCCCGAGTACTCGCCGCCGGTGGAAAAGCCCTGCACCAGCTTGGTGGCCACCAGCAGCACCGCCGCCCACAGTCCCAGCACCTCGTACCCCGGCAGCAAGCCGACGGCGAATGTTGCCGCCGCCATCAGCATCAGCGTCATGGCCAGGACCTTTTGGCGGCCGATCTTGTCCCCCAGCCAGCCGAAGAAGATCCCGCCCAACGGGCGGGCGATGAACGTGGCGGCGAAGGTTCCCAGCAGGAACAGGTTCTGCACTGCCTTGTCCGCTTCGGGCAGGAACACCGGCCCCATGGTGGTGATGAGGTAGCCGAACACCCCGACGTCGTACCACTCCATGGTGTTGCCGACGATGGTCCCGCCCAGCGCCTTCCGCAGCGTCCGGTGGTTCACCACGTTGACGTCGGACACCCGCAGCCGCCGCTGCTGCCCGTTGCGTTCTGTCATGGCCCGCTCACCGCCGCCTCAGTCTTTGGGCTGGGCACTCGCCGTCGTTTCCGGCCCGCCTGGCCGGCAGGAGCCCAACACTTTCGATCATCCTGCTACTGCCGCACTCTGGCAATAACAGAAGGCGGGGGTGCCACCGACGCGCGGGCACAGCATTCAGCCCACGCAAGCCGACACGGGGACGCAGATCAGCCTGCCGACAAGGGGGCTTCAAGTCACCAAAGCGGGATGCGTAAATCTTGTCCCTATTTTGAGAAACTCCTGCATTTCCACTGCACAGCGGCACCTATGCTAGGTCGAAATAGCGACTAACGCATCAATGGACAGTTACTGCCAAGGTGAATCGTTGAATAGCTCAACGCGGAGCATTGCAACTGGGGGATAAATGGCAACTACGGATATCTCTGTCGGCCGCCGAAGCAACCGATCAACTGTACCAGCGTGTCTTTACCACAGGACGACGCGTGCTACGACGGGCTTGGACAAAGGACCAACGGACCAACGGCATCTCGCATCCGCCCATGGCACAGCTCTTTCCAAAAGAATTCAGCACATTTCCGGCGGTTCCGTTGCAACGTCGGCAACCCGGGTCATGGACACCGGACTCTGAATCCACGGAAAGGACAACTTCGCATGATGAAACGGAACAAGCAAGAGACAGAGCTGCCCGATAATTACAGGCAGTTCATCGCGCAGTTGGACACCGCCTCGGAAAACCTTCGCGCCCGCCAGGATTCCCTCGGCAGGACACTCCAAGCTGCTGGCATGCTGTTCAAACAGAACGAGCTTGGTCTGAAGCTCTGGGAAGAACGGCGGACCAAGCTAGAGAAGTTGTCCAGCAATCAGGATTTGTCGGCCGAGAAAGCCTACTCCTTGCGAGAGCTGCATGAGGTAGCCATCCGAATGGAGTCGATGTTCCAACTTCGCACGCAACATATCAGGGAGAAGCAATTTATGGTTGCGAGCAGCTTCGACGAAATCGAGAAATCCCTTGTTGATTTGGATAGAAGCAAGCTCAAACTCCATTCGTCTCGGATGCTTTCGCGGGAGCATGAAAACCTCAACCGAGTTGTAGCTGAACTGTCTGGGACAGCTCAGTTCGCGGCTCCTTCCTCATCGGATCCAGGCCTCCGGGACGATCTCAACGAAGCCAGGCGAGCTATTGTCCTAGCCGAAGCTCTCCTTGAACTGAAGGGAAAGTGACCCCATGCAACCGTCCACGGAAAGCTTGGTAATCCGAAGTTTCAGCTCGGGGCAATGGGACACATTCGGCAAGCCCAAACCTGTCAATGTCTTAGCTGCCTTCGGCGGAAATCGCTTTTGGATCGGCTTCATAGTCTTCCCGGTACTTGTGAACCTCTTCGGATTTTGGATTTCGCTTCTCGGTCTCGCCGGCATCGGCTTAGTTGTGTGGATGATGAGGACCCCACGGACGCTTTCTCATCAACAGCAGTTTGTAAGCAATCTGTTGGCAGATGTAAATGATTGCGCTGTTGAGCTCACCGGCGATAAGGACGCCAGACTAACAGTGAAAGACTTGCTCGCCTTGAGGAAGTCAGGCGAGGATAGGCCATTACCAGTCAATGGCGTATCAGGACTAAGCCTGCGCGTTGTGAGTGACGGGCCGCGTCAGGAACGCGTAGCAGCCATAGCCCGTGTAGCTGATGGAGTCTGGACGACCAGGGTCATAGTCAGTGCTACCGCACCAGACTATGGAACCGCCAGTTTCGATCGGCTCCTTGCTGCTGCGCTCACGACAACTGACCCGTAAAGCCTTCACCCATGCCACGCGACTGCGTTGTGGATGAAGGCGGCGATGCGTTTAACAGAAGCATCTCCAGAGTCCTGACCAGCCGTGTAGCTGTTTGCCGCGTCGCGAACGCACTTATCTAACTCCGGCCAGGATATCCAGCAAAAGACATCCGGAATGCGCGCCATAAGCTCAGCCTCCGAGGGAAGCGTTTCGTTGCCTACGCGTTCGAGGACCTGGCCCAGGAACTTTCCCACAGTTTCGACAATTTCGAGTTGGCCATTGCCTTTGACACGGACCGGGGGCACCACGCCAAGGAGCAGGAGAATAGGGGTAGCGGAACCGGCATTGGCCATCAGTGTTTATATTCCCGGGCAAGTTGTTCGGGTTGAAAACTGCCGTACTTAATTCGTTTAGCTTCGACCAGTGTGTACGTACTCGGAGTCTCGAAGATAGCGTCGGGCTGGACCACCAAAGCCGCTCTGCCAGCACCTGAACCGAAGCTGAAATCGCCCGGCAGGAAATTCATCTGCAATTGCTCCGCTTCCGCAGCCAGCCTGGCTCGGGCATCATCCGCGCCATGTGCAGCGCGGATAACTGCAGCAAGGAAATAGGTTCTGGGCAAGAAGTCCAATCCCACCAGCACTTCAGCGGTCAAAACATTCTCACGCCCTTGGCCACCGGTTCGATAGTCCCGGGCTTTCTCCCAAGAGATCTCCTCGAGAAGCTTTCCCACGATTGAGCTAGATGCTGACGATGCAGTATTCATAAGTGCTCCTTAACGGGGTCGCATAGTGATCAAGATTCCCGCAGTTTTGTGCAAGGAACCATATTGCGAGCATTTTCGCAGAACATAATTGCTTGTATCACGCTATTGGGGGAAGCGAAGATGTTGTGTCTGTCGGCTGGATCCGTGTACTGCTTCTTCGGTCTGCACTTCACGCTGGATTTCCTCAATGCGCGTCCATCACCGCACCCACCCCGCACGCTTCGCATCGCACGTCGGTCAGGTGTCCTACGGAAGGACTCTCATGAGCCAGCAACCCTATACCGCTCCCTTTCCCCCAAACTACGGTTATGCCCAGCCACCGATAAGTAACAAATCGTTCCTGACGGCCTGGCTGCTCTCCCTGCTCGTCGGAGTCTTCGGAGTGGACCGCTTTTATCTGGGCAAAGTGGGAACTGGCATCCTGAAGCTGGTTACGCTCGGAGGCTTCGGTATTTGGGCATTGGTTGACCTCATTCTGATTCTCACGAACAAGATGAGGGACAAGCAGGGTCTCCCGCTGGAGGGCTACTACAGGCACCGGAAGATCGCGCTGATTGTCACGGGCGTCCTTATTCTTTTGAGCATCGTGGTCAACTCCGCCCGGGCGGGCTCCGCCCCTTCGTCTGCGCCCGCTGCTTCCACTCCCAAGGTGGCCACTGCAGCTCAATCCGCATCTGCCACGCCTACGACTACGTCTACGAAGGATCCGGCTGTAGCTGCTGCCGAAGCTGAAGCCTCTGCAAAAGCTAAGGCCGACGCAGCTGCGGCTGCTAAGGCAAAGGCCGAAGCTGACGCCGCCGCTAAGGCCGAGGCCGACGCGGCAGCCAAAGCAAAAGCCGAGGCCGAAGCAGCTGCCAAAGCCAAGGCTGAAGCTGACGCCGCAGCGGCTAAAGCAGCTGCGGAGGCGGAGGCCGCAGCAAGGAAGGGCACGGTCAGCCAGCAGAACGCGCTGCGGAAAGCCGAGAGCTACCTCGATTTCACTGCCTTCTCGCGTACAGGCCTGATCGAGCAACTGGAGTACAACAAGTTCTCATCGGCGGACGCAACGTGGGCTGTTGACCGCGTGACCGTCGATTGGAACGAGCAGGCAGCCAAGAAGGCCAAGAGCTACCTCGAATTCACCTCCTTCTCGCGTTCCGGGCTCGTTGACCAACTGCTGTACAACGGCTTTACGCCTGAGCAGGCAGAGTACGGAGCGAGCACGACTGGCCTCTAGAGGTCTGCTCGGTTTCCAGCGAGCACGGCGTCAACGTTGATGCCACCGCTTACCTTGAGCAACCGAGCCATCAAAGCATTCGAGGCCAAATAGGACCCCTGGCTGGTGTCCAGGGGTCCTATAACCACTTGTGAATGCCGTTTTCGTCTAAACCTCGAGCTGACAGGCGCCTGAACGGGGCATCGATTTTGTTTAAAAGATCTAGGGGAATTAATTTGAAAGTCTTCACAACCTTTGCCAGTGGCGCACTCCTGTGCTTTGCCCTTTCGAGCTGCGCTGCGGGGTCGCCACAAGCAGTTCCCGCGGTCACACATACGGTGACGCAAACGGCCACAGCGACGGTCACAGCAACGGCAACAGTTACGGCTACAGCAACCGTTACAGCTGAACCCGCGGCACCCGCCGCCGTTGCAGCCCCGGCTCCTGCTGCGGTCACTCCGGCAACCGCTGTCATCCCCGCCGGCGTTGCGGGGATGAATGCGGAAGCACTCGATGACGACCTTACTGCGCTCGGTTTTAAGAAAGTTGTCTACAACTCCAACACCGGAAAGACTGTGCTGCTGCTTAGCAATTGGACAGTCACCGGAATCGATAACGCGGGTATGGAACAAGCATTGGATAAGGCCGTAGTAGTCCATGTGACGAAGTAGTTGCACCACACCACGCGAATCACAAGTGCAATGCTGTGGGACGTGCCCGAGGACGGGACATTAGTGATGCAACTGAGGAACGCTCGCACCTTCGACCACATTTATAGGGGACCCATGAGCAATGAGTACCAACTCGCCGACGGCTCGCCACGCTATGGGCACAGGACCAAGCCAACGGCACACGAGCAGACAGCGCCGGCAGTCACTGCATCCATCGAAGAAGCAGCAGGTGGCGCTGCAAAACTAAGCCTGGATGCTTTGGCGGCCGCCATGAATCGCCGGCTGAGAAGCGCCTGGGCTGACAAACCAGATCCGGCGGTGGAAGCGCTGCGGGACGACAACCCGGAGGAACTGGCCGCGGCGCGGGCCCTCGTGCGGATCCACCTTGGTTCGCAGCGGGAATGGCGTATCAAAGCACAAGCTGTTCGGGACATCGCGTTGGCCGGAACGATGGCCAGGCGCAGGGCTGCGGGCAGTGCCCGGGAGATCATGGCACTTCGACTAGGTCTAATGGCTGCGTTGATTGCCCTGCCCACGTTCGTCGTGGCCACAAGCCCGGACGACATCCTGAAGCTCCTCATCGTCGGAGCCCTTTGCATCGCCGCCGCTCTGGCAGGCGGGCACTTCCTGACTTCCCGTGCCCGGGTGCCGGTCATGCCGAACATCCGTGGCACCTGGCTGAACGAGCTCCGCGAAGACGTCGTCAACGCGACCCTCGTGGCCATCCTGCAGAACAAGGGGACTCTGGTGGATCCTCCCACCGCAGCGGCTGCCCGCCGTGGCTGGGAAAGCATGCAAGTTGCCTCCGGAGCCGTTGACCTACTGCATTCCTAACGCCGGTTCGTCCCGCCGTTGGAGTCCTGCTGCGCCCCAAGGTGACCCCACCGCATGTTGCCAGCGACCGCCGTCGTACTTTACGACGGCGGTCCACCGGCCGGGTGCCCTGTCTCAGCGATCAACATGCAGTAGCAGGATCTGTTCGCGCAGCTTGCCCTCCACCGCGTAAATGTTCCTCAGCCGTACCGCCGAGAATGCAAACACCGCTACCCCCAATGTTGCGGTGGCCACGGCACAGCAGAGGAAGAAGAGACCCCTTTCGGGATCGCGGAGAACACCATAGACATCGATCAGGATGACTACCGCTGTCACTGCCGGCAAGGCGCGGAGGGCCAGCGAATACGTCTCCCGCTGTTGTGCGAGTTCGTCGCGCCAGTCACCGAACAGACTGGCCAGCGGCAGGACTCGGGAACGGATGGCGTAATTGAGCTGGCCCTGCCGCCCCTCCGCCATGGCGTCGGGCATCGTTCGGCCCGGCAGTGGCTTCAATGCCGGAAGGAGTCCTGCAAAGAGAACCACCGTGGAGGACAAATGGTCCATGTAGGTGGTGCCTGGATAAAGATCCAGGCACAGGACCATGCTGCAGGGCAGAAGAGTGACGAAACATGCTGCGGGAAACCATGGCAGCCTGCTACCGGGTTCGCTTGCCATGTCACACAAGTTAGCTGGTGACCGGATTCGCCGGCTCGACGGCACTCCGGACCCGGGGGCGGATCCGGGCGAAGCCCCAGCGCAGGCTGACCACCGCCATCCACAGCACCACCAGCAGGAACGGCCAGAGGAAGAAGTCCTCGTTGGCGGGAAGTCCGGTTGCGGCTAGCACGGCAATGCTCGTGGCGCCGATCGCCATGCCGGCCCAACTCAGCACCCGTCCAAGCGCGCCGGTCACCATCGCTGCCGCAGATGCGAACAGGGCAAACACTCCCAGGGGCAGTAGTTGCACCAGGTGTCCGGCTCCATCAAGGTCAATGAGCGCCCGGGCCAGCTCCGGTGAGATGTCACCCCGAAGGACGAACACGGCAATCACTATGGACATGGAGACGAAATACGCCATGATCGCGGCGATCCCTCCAACGAGCGCGGTGGTTGCCAGCCAGCCGGCGTCCCGCAACCGCGTGTACAGGTAGCCAATGAATACTATGAAGGCCAACTGAGCGAGGACCAACACAGCAAACGCCACGTGCGACCACGGGTTCTCGGCGATTCTCTGCTGCTCATCCAGAATCAGCTGTCCGGGCGGTTCCACACGGGTGGAAGCCTCACCCACCAAGGCGCTGCCAACGTTGGCCAACAGTACGAAGGCGGCGCCGCTAAAGGCTCCGACCCTGTCCATGGCGGTGATGGCTCCGCTTGCCGCCGGCTGTCCCGAGCCTCTGCGGCCGCCGGATTCCATGCCGTTTGCTGGGTCTGGACGGGTTTTCATGATGATTCCTTTCACTTGCTGGCGTCACTGATCTTTACGGCCTCATCTGTGCGTGAGGCGGCGAAACTTCCAGAGTTCCGGTGAGCCTTCCAGCGGCGTGTCCGTATGGTCCTGCTGATGTTGGACGTCGCAGCCAGTTGGTGCTGGAGGTACTGTGCTTTCCTGTGTGCCCTCGGAGGGAGCTGTCGCAATGAGGCCGAGGCTGAGGAGGATGGTGATGGTCAGCCGTGCTGTCAGGTGTCTGAAGTTGTGGGCCATGGCGCTCCTTGGCTTTCTCCTCCATGACCGTCGACTTCACGGAGTTGATAGCCATCAGTGTTGATCGCGGAACCCATGTGCCGCGTCGACCCCCGGTAGCCATTCCGGCGTACATCCACAGTGGATGCGGCGCGCTCAACAGCTACATCCCGTGGCGTAGGAATCCTCCGCCCGCCAGACCCACCTGACCGTAGCTTTTCAGTTCGCGGATGGATAAGGTCCACTCATGGATGGCACACGAAGCGGTGCGCCCGTGCCGGCCGGTGAAGCCGAGCGCCGCCTTCGTGTGGTCCTGGTTGACGACGAAGCCCTGATCAGGGCCGGCCTCGCCCTGCTGCTGGAGTCGGAGCCAGACATCGAGGTGGTTGGGGAGGCTGGCGACGGCCGCGCCGGCGTCGAAGCGGTGGCAGGGCTCCAGCCCGACGTTGTGGTGATGGATATTCGGATGCCTGTGATGGACGGCGTCGCGGCAACCCGGGTCCTCACGTCCGAAGAGTTCAATGCCGGCCGTACGGAAGCAATACCCGTGCTCATCCTGACCACCTTCAACGAGGATGAAGCCGTCCACGCCGCCCTCCGTGCAGGCGCCTCCGGCTTCATCCTTAAGAACTCGGCGCCACGCATCCTGGCCTCCGCCATCCGTGCCCTTGCCGAGGGAGCAGGCTGGCTTGACCCCAATATCACTCGCAAGCTCCTTGAGGAATTCTCGAACAGGCCGGAACCGTACCTTCCCGGCCACGCCGAGCTGGATCAGCTGACACGGCGCGAACGGGAAGTGCTCGCCGCGATTGCCACCGGAATGAACAACACCCAGATCGCAGGCAAGCTTTTCCTGAGCGAGGCCACTGTGAAAACGCACGTGCACCGCATCCTCATGAAACTCGGAGTAGCAGACCGGGCGCAGGCTGTGGCAGCGGCGTACCGGTCGGGCCTGGTCAAGCCGGACGGTACTGCTTAGGCACTCGGCCTGGGAGAGGCTGCGGAACGTCCGCTGAACCCGCAGGTGTACGTCACTGCCATACCGGGGATGGATGACGTCCGGTACGAGCGGGCGCAGACTAGGGACGGGGACAAGGCCGTTGTCCCACGGCCCCCGGTTGTGAGGTGGGTAATGATCCGAGAACTTCTGCCGATCAAGGCGGCCAACCATAGCCCCGCGCGGTTCACGGGCGCACTCGGCTTTACCAGGTCTGATCTTGCCGTGGTGCTGGTAGCCTTCGTCGTTGAGCTGTCGGCTTTTATTCCGGCCGCTTCTGGCTCGCTGTCAGGAGCCATGGCCGTGGCAGCTGTTGTTTACGTAGCATCAGGTTTCATCGCGCTCCGTTGGAGGCACCGCGCCCCTTTAATGGTGTTCGCCGTGCTTTTGCTGCATCAATCACTCTTCGTGGTGTTCTTCACTCCGAACTATTTCAATTTCTCAGACCTCTTCCACGTTCCTTACATGCCGGTCATGGCTGTCCTGGTTGCGTTGGCGGCGGTAGCATCGGACCGGCCGCTGCCGTACTCCGTGCCTGCCTTCGTGGCCGCGGTTGCCCTTCCCGTCCTTATTTCGTCGCGGGGCACACCCTTTGACGATGCCTGGTTCATCTTCACCGGAGTCATGTGGATGGGAGGAGCTTGGGGTTTTGGCCGCTTTGTGGCCCGGAACCGGCAACGGATCAGCGCCCTTCAAGAAGAGCAGCGCAAGGCCGAACTGGCCGTAGCGCAGGAGCGTGCCCATATCGCCGCGGAGCTGCATGACATCGTCTCCCATGCCGTCACCGTGATGATGCTGCACGCGGCCGGCGGGCGCAGGGTTATTGATTCCGATCCTCAACGGGCCGCCCAGGCCCTGGAGGTGATCGAGTCCGTTGGCACGGAGGCGACTCAGGAACTCGGCCGCCTCCTGAGGCTGCTGAAGCCACCCGGTAAGAACTCAGACGAAGAACAGCAAACCCCGCTCCCCACCCTGGGCGATATCCATTCGCTGATCGAGCCTGTCCGTTCAGGAGGAGTGCAGGTGGACGTGCGGGCATCCGGGGAAGTTGGCAGGCTTGATCCCAGCGTGGGCCATGCTGCGTACCGTGTTGTGCAGGAGTCGCTGACGAATATCTCCAAGCACGCCGGATCAGGAACGACTGCGCTCATCGATGTTCGATGGGAGCCGCGGACGCTGACCCTCAATATCTCCGATGACGGAGCCGGCAGGCCCGAGAACCATCTGGAGGGTACTTCAGGCTATGGGCTCCTAGGGCTCAAAGAGCGCGTGGAAGTGGCTGGGGGAAGCATCGAATGGGGACCGCGAGATCGAGGGTTCTTCCTGAGTGCCCATCTTCCCTCGTCACCTTAGTAGAACCGCCTTGCCTTGGAACATCGGGGATAAGACCCCACCCAAGAGGAATTCACAGGTCCACCGCCTAACATGGCCAACATGAAGGCTGCCCGGGACGCACGCTCTGCCGCCGTGGTGATCAACGCCGGATCACGCCGGGGAGCGGCAAACGAACTTGCCGTGGACACCATGCGACAGGCAGGCGTGCCGGTCTCCGCTGTGCATCCTGTGCACTCCGGAGCGGACCTGGCCGGAACGCTTGACCGGGTGCTTGCGGACGGGCACGACCTGGTGGTTGTGGGCGGCGGCGACGGGACTGTGTCCTACGCCGCCGGCCGGGTTGCCGGCACCAACACTGTGCTGGGTGTTCTCCCGCTGGGCACCGCCAACGACTTCGCCCGCACGCTGGAGATACCGGGCAATCTTTCCCAGGCCTGCGCTGCCCTCGCCGACGGGAAGGTGGTGGACATCGACCTCGGCCGCGCCAACGGTGAACCATTCCTCAACGTCGCCTCCGTAGGCCTGTCGGTGGCTGTGACGGAAGCCCTCAGCCCCCGCCTGAAGCGGTACATCGGGCCATTGGCGTACAGCATCGCCACGTTATCGGCTTATGCCCGGCACAAGTCGTTCCAAGCCCGCCTTGAATTCCCCGAGGGTGACCATGAGCCGATGGAGCTCGAGGACCTGCTTCAGGTGGCCGTGGGCAACGGCCGGCATTACGGCGGCGGCAACACGGTCTCCCCAACTGCCGGGATCGACGACCACACCCTGGACATCTATGCCATCGTGGCCGGGCCGCTCCGGGAACACGTAAGCATCGCCCGGCTGCTCAAGGACGGAAGCTTCATCAAACACGACCGCGTGCACCACCTGACCAGCCGGGCTGTCCGGCTGGTCACCGACCCGCCGCTGCCCGTGAACCTCGACGGCGAGATTGCGGCCGTGACGCCCACCGACTTCACCATCCAGCGCAACGCCGTCCACGTCGTGGTGCCCCAGAGCAGCACCAGCGCGCTGTTCGACGGACCGGGCGCGGAGAACTGGCCGCCCCTGTGAAGCACAAGGCGACCGGACCGCCGTCGTACATCACGACGGCGGCCCGCCGGCCAGGTGCCTAACTCCCCTACTGTCCCGGGGCGCGGTAGGACGGGGTCTTCTTGGCGGCTTCGTCGAGGTCTTCCACGGTCAGGAGCGGCTTCAGGCGGACGTTGACGTTTCCCGTCGAGTTGATCAGCAGCGACAATGCTGCGGCACTCGCATCATCCGGGACCTCAAAAACGCCCAGGACGTCGTAGTAACCAAAGGCGTAGTAGAAGCTTTCCAGCGTTCCGCCTACAGACTTGAGGGCCTCCGCCAGCGCGTCACGCCGCTTGGTGCCGCCCTCCTGCATCAGCCCCTTGACGCCCGGGCCCACGTACGTTCCTTCAAACAGATACTTCGGCATGCTCTTTCCTTCCTATTTTTCATTCCACCCGCGCTGTGGCGGACGTCTGCCGGCCCGTCCCTTAGCCGGGAGCGCACGGCTACGAATCCCGGGCGAAGGTTCCCAGCCCGGTTCTGTCGTAGAAGTCCAGGGTGACGCTCGGCGAGGAGCCCTCGCCTGGTGCAGCAAAGATGGCGCCGGCCGGGCCGTTGGCGTTCTCGCCGATGGACTCGAAGCTGAAGGTATCGCCGTCGAAATGGGTGAGGGGGAACGTGGTGGGTTTATCGGCAGGCCCCATCCGCATGGCCAGCCGCCCGTCCTGCTCGAAGACCACGAGCGGGCCGTAGTAGGGGTTGTCATATGTGCCCGTGTAGGCACTGTTCGGTTTGGCAGGGGCCGGCTTGGGCGGAAGTTTGGTGTAATCGACCTCGGGTTTGTCGGCCTCGTCCTGCTGCTTGAAGAGTCCGGCGAAGAAAGGCAGCCAGTCCACGGTGGGTGAGCCGTGCTGGGCCGTGTCCATAAAGTCCGCGTTGATGGCTTCCGGAATCCCCTGCGGGCGGCCGTTGGTCAGGGTCACAATGGCCAGTTGTTCACCGGGAAGCATGGAAACGGCAGTTGCGGCGCCGAGGTTGAACGCGCCCGAATGTCCCAGCGAGACACGGCCCTGGTCATCGTAGGAAACGTTCCAGCCCAGCCCGTAAAAACCTGACCGGGCTGCGGGGGCTGCCGCTGGCCGGGAAACGATATGGGGGACGCGGGTTGTTTGCAGGGCAGCGGGATCAATGATCGGCTGTCCCTCATATTGGCCGTTGCCCAGCTGCAGCCGGAGCCACTGGGCCAGATCCCGGACCGACGAACTGGCTCCACCCGCCGGGGCTTCGGAGTCGGGGTCGCGGTGGTATTTCGCCGCCCACTCCTTGTTCCCCACCGGCACATGCAGCACGGCCTTGTCTGCGGCCTTTTCATAGTCGGCGAGGCGGTAACTGGACGCGGACATGCCCAGCTTGCGGAACAGGATCGCGTCCGCCAGGTCCTCCCAGGCCAAGTTCATGGCATCCGCTGCTGCCTGCCCGCCCTCGGTGAAGCCGAAGTTGCTGTAGTTGTAGCTGGCCCGAAATGTATCAAGGGGTTGCTGGTTCAGGTGGGACAGGATGTAGTCACGGTCGAAGCCGAGGTCCTCCAGCAGGTCACCCGAACCGGTTCGAAGCCCGGTGCGGTGGGACAACAGGTCAGCGAAGGTCGCGTTCCGGTTGACGTACTCATCGTTGAGCGCGAAGTTGCTGTTGTATTCGATGACCGGGTCGGTCCATTTGATGACTTCTTGTCCCACCACCACTGCCACCACGGTGGAAGCCAGGGGCTTGGACACCGAAGCCACCTGGAACACCGTGTCCGGAGTGATCTTTTCGGGCTTTCCGACTTCCCGGACCCCAAAACCCTTGGAAAACACCACCTCGTCCCGGTACACCACGGCAACGGCCGTCCCCGGCAGGCCGGTACTGGCCATGGCGTCCTGGATGAATCCCTCCAGCCTGGCCAGGGCACGGTCCACTTTCGCCCGGTCCAGCAGCGGTGGAACCTGTCCCGGCGGGGTCGGGAGAAGTGATGCGGGCGCCGATGCAGCAACAGCCTGTGCCGATGCCCCGCTGCAAGCGGTCAGAAAGGGTAAGCCGACGGCGCCCGCACCGGCTGATTTCAGCAGCGTTCGTCGGTTCGGGAGAAGGGGAGCATTGTCCATAACGAATCCTTGATCCTCAGGCGGTGAGCACTCATGAGGCCCCAGCCTTCCCGAGCCTTAATAGTGGACCCGGCGCCCGCACCCGTGCAATGGGCTGCTGGGACCAGCCTCCCCTAAATCGGACCACCCGCAGGGAGGGCGGCTGCCACTGGATCCGGCAGGGACCTTTGGCCTATCGCTTACCGGATCCATGTGCAGTAGGTTGGGCGTACGCCGTCTAAACAGGGTGCTGCTGGGCACCGTTATTCCGGCTGTCAGCGCTTGGCTCAGCTCGTCAGGCCTGTATGGATAATGCTGTCCACGCCAACGCCCAGTCATTTCAGAGAAGCCGCTCATGGCAACTGCAACCATCCCCCGCATCCGCCCCAACCCCAGGGTCAAATGGCTCGTGCCCGCCGCCCTGATCCTCCTCAGCCTCGTGCCGATCATCGCCGGGACCGTCCGGCTCACCGAGCTGTCCGGCGGCCACATCAGGCCGGACAACGCCCGGTTCTTCAATGCGCCCATCCCCGTGCTGATCCATATCCCCACAGTCACCCTGTACCTGGTGCTGGGCGCGTTCCAGTTCGTTCCCCCGCTGCGCCGAGGCAAGCGCGGCAGGCCGAGCTGGCACAAAGTCGCCGGCCGCATCCTTGCCCCCACAGGTTTGCTCGCGGCCCTGTCCGGTTTGTGGATGGCGGTATTCTACGACCTCCCGCCCCTGGACGGGACCCTGCTGCTTGTCCTTCGGCTGGTGTTCGGGTCCGCGATGGTGGCGTTTATCGCCCTGGGATTCATTGAGGTGCGCCGCAGGAACTACGTCCGGCACAGCGAGTGGATGTCCCGGGCGTACGCCATCGGCATCGCCCAGGGAACCATCGTTGTGGTGACCATTCCCTGGATCGTGTTGGTGGGGCCGGTGACCGAGCTGACTCGGGCGCTGCTGATCGGCGCTTCCTGGGTGCTCAGCCTGGTTGTGGCCGAATACTTCATCTACCGGCGCGCGCACGCATCCGGACGGAACCCCCGCGCTATCAAGCCGGCTTAGGCCTGCCTACGCCTCTTGGGTGTCTGCGCGGCCATGGAGGTGCAGGCCCTCGAACGCCGCCACCTTCTTCAGCTCCTGCAGGATTGCGAGCTGCTCACGGTTGATGGTTATCAGAAGTTCGATCTCTTCCTTGGCCTTGGTGTTGGTGTCGTAGTCGTGCTGGGCCATGGCCGCGGCGATGGCGTCCTGCCGTTTGGCGGCGATGAGCAGTATGGCGCCTTGGAGTCCTGCCAACATGGAGAGCAGGAGGTTCAGGAGGATGTAGGGGTATGGGTCCCAGGCCTGGCTGGCCAACGCCCAGGTGTTGATTGCGGCCCAGATGAACATGAACCCGATGAAGCTTCCAACGAACGGCCAGCTTCCCATGCCGTTGCGCATGACGTCAGCCGCCCGTTGCCCCCTGGTGAGAGAGGCCTTGTGTTTGTCATGCCAGGTCTTCTGTTGATGGTTCATGACTCAGACTAAGCCTCCGGTCCACGCCGCGGGGTGCACGGTGGTTCCGCGGATTTGCGATCCTAGGCAGTGGGGGCGCGGTCCCTGCTGAGGTACCGTCTGTGGGCCCGATGGAGGAGTTCGACGGCGAGGCAGCCGGCGAGGGCGATCAGCGCCGTCGCTGTCAGGTGTTCTTGTTCGGGCAGGGTGAAATCAAAAAAATCGCGGAGCAGCGGCACTGTCAGCAACATGGCAAGAGCGGCATACATCACGCCAACAATTAACATCCGCCAGCGGTTCAAGGGGCGCGAGAGAACCACCAACACCCACAAGGCGATAAGGGTCAGGACAAGAACGGAACCAGTCCGGACGGCGGGCCCGGTGCCCTGACCGGCCAACAAGGCATAGGCGTTGATGCTGAGGACGGCGAGCGCGATGATGAGCCCGGCAGGGACAGCGAAGGACAGTGAGCGCTTCAGGAATCCGGCCCGGTAGCGGCGGGTGTTCGGCATCAGCGCCAGGAAGAAGGCCGGAATTCCGATGGTGATGCCGTCCGTGGCGGACAGCTGGCGGGGAAGGAACGGAAATCCCCAGAGCAGCGCCCCGAAAGTGACCGAGAGGATGACGGCATAGGCGGTTTTGGCCAGGAACAGCATGGAGACCCGCTCGATGTTCGCGATCACCTGCCGGCCTTCCGCGACCACCCCCGGGAGCCTGTCGAATCTGCCGTCCAACAGGACGAGCCGCGATACGGCTTTGGTCGCGGCGGCGGCGGAGTCCATGGCGATGCCGATGTCCGCTTCCTTCAAGGCCAGGGCATCGTTGACGCCGTCACCGGTCATCGCCACCACGTGCCCTCGCCGTTGCAGCGCCCGGACCATGTCCTTCTTCTGTGCAGGAGTGACCCGGCCGAAGACGGTGTGCTGCTCCATGACATCAGCCAACTCATCGGGATCTTCGGGCAACTCCCGGGCGTCGAAGCCTCCATCGGTTTCCACCCCTACCTCCCGGGCAACAGCTGTCACGGTCCGGGGATCGTCACCGGAAATAATTTTCAACTCCACGCCCTGGTCCCGGAAAAAGGACATCGTCTGCGCGGCGTCCGGACGGACCTGCTCACGAAAGGTCAAAAGTACGGCGGGATCGGCCTGGGCCGGAAGCACTTCTTCGTTGTCGTTTCGGGTGAAGCTTGTTCCGGGGGCGTGTGCGAGCACTAGTGTCCGTAATCCTGTGGAGGCAAGTCCGGCGGCCGTCCGGAGGGTACTGTCAGGCTCGGGCGTTCCCGGGAGAAGGACAATCTCCGGGGCCCCCAGCAGCCATGTCCCGGACATGGTGGTGCCGGCAGGGAAACTGACGGCGCTCCACTTCCTGCCGGACGAAAAGGGCACTGAATCGAGCGGACGGAGCGTATCCGCGGGAAACGCTTCCGTGAGGCACCGGGCGGTGGCGTTGGCGTTCGGGTCGGCGCCAAACCATCCAAGCGCCTGCTTCCATCCTGCCGGTGCTTCTGTATCCAACTCGTGGACGGCGTCGAAGACGATCCTGCCCACGGTGAGGGTCCCGGTCTTGTCCAGGCACAGCACGTCCACCCGGGCCAGGCCCTCCACAGCAGCAAGCTCCTGGATGAGCACCTTCTGGCGTGCCAGCCGGACGGCGCCCACAGCAAAGGCGACGCTCGTCATCAGGACCAGGCCCAGCGGAATCATGGCTATGACGCTGGCGACGGCGCCCACGGACGCAGTCTTCCAGGTTCCCGTTGCTATGGCCTGCTGCCATCCGCCCTGGCCCTGCATCTGCCCGTTGACGACGATGGCCATGATGGGCAGCAGCGCCAAGGTGATCCACCGAAGAATCCGGTCAAGCCCCCGGCGGATCTCCGACTGCACCAGGGAGAACCGCTTCGCCTCGGCTGTCAGGCGGCTCGCGAAAGACTCCGCGCCCACGCGGGTCACCACAGCTCTTCCCTGGCCCGAGACGATGCTGGAGCCGGACAGCACTTCAGCACCGGCAGCTTTCTGCACGGCGTCCGATTCGCCGGTCAGCAAAGACTCATCGACCTCCAGGCCGTCGGCGTCCAGAATCACCCCATCCGCGGGGACCTGGTCTCCGGCGCGGAGGACCAGCACATCGTCGCGGACGACGTCTTCGATATGGATCTCCTGAACCGCGCCGTCCCGGAGCACCCGTGCCCGCGGGGAGTTCAGGACGGCCAGGCGGTCCAGTGACTTTTTGGCCCTGTATTCCTGGACGACACCGATGAGGGCGTTGCTGACGGCCGCGAATCCGAACAACGCGTCCCGCCACTGGCCGAACAAAAGCAGCAGCACGAAGCTGCCGGCAACGATGGCATTGAAGAGAGTCAGGACGTTGGCCCGGAAAATGTCCCAAAGGCTCCGGCTGGAATCATTTGACGTGACGTTGGTCAACCCGGATTCGATGCGCACGGCAACATCGTCAGTGGACAGTCCTGCCCTTTCCGACAGGTGCGCCATGCGGACAGCCGCGTGCTCTTGCCCGGTCATCCCGGTTCCCGCATCCAGCGCGGTGACATTCCTGGGCGCCCGGCCACGGTCCGGGGCGGGGCCATCTTCATGTGGCTGCTTCCTGCCGTGCCTCCGTGGTTGCGCTCGCATTGAGCATCACCTTCAGTGCCTTGGTTTCGGCGGCCCGGGAAAAGGTGTCGTACGCCTTTTCGATGTCGTCGAGGTCGAACTCGTGACTGACGAACGGGTCCACCTGCAGCTTTTGCTGTGCGACGAGCTTGAGTAGCGTGCCGGTGGTGTTCGTATTCACCAGCCCCGTGGTGATGGTGATGTTCGAGATCCAGAGTTTGTCCAACGGCAGGTCAACACCTTTGCCATGTACGCCCACATTGGCCACGTGGCCGGCGGGCCTGACAATGTCCAGCACCATGGCAAAGGTCTCCGGTATACCCACTGCTTCGATGGCTACGTCGACGCCGAGACCATCCGTGAGGGCGAGCACCTGATCCTTCCAGCCAGCATCGGTGGACACCACGCCGTCCGTGGCACCAAACCGTTTGGCCTGCTCCACCCGGTTCCGGTCCACGTCCACCGCGATGATGCGGGATGGACCGTAGAGTCCCGCGGTGGTGATCGCCGCCAGTCCAACGGGACCTGCACCCACCACGGCGACGACATCACCGGGCTTGACGGCCCCGTACTGCACTCCGATCTCATGGCCGGTGGGCAGGATGTCGGACAGCATCGTGCCCGCCTGGGGTGTGACGCCGTCGGGCATTTTGTACACGGAAGTCTCTGCGTACGGGACGCGAACAAACTCGGCCTGTGTCCCATCGATGAGGTGCCCAAGGATCCAGCCGATCCCGGAGGCCCCCTCCTCACCCAGACAATGTGCGAAGACTCCCTGCTTGCAGTAATCGCAATGCCCGCACGCGGAGATGCAGGAGATGATCACCCGGTCACCGGTCACGAGGCCGGTTACTGCTGACCCCACTTCAGTGACCGTGCCCACGCCCTCGTGCCCGAGGATGCGGCCGGGCTCCATTGCCGGCACGTCGCCCTTGAGGATGTGCAGGTCCGTCCCGCAAATGGTGGTTGTTTCGATTTTCACGATGACGTCGGTCGGTTTCCGGATCTTGGGATTGGGTACCTCTTCCCATGCCTTCTGGCCAGGACCGTGGTAGACAAGTGCCTTCATCGTCGTTCCTTCGATCGGCCAAGGCGCCCCCGCCTGGGAGCTGCGTTCGGCGGCATCGCTGACTGCACGAGTTGCCCTAAGCGTACGTCCGGCCTCCCCGCCCCACGCAAGGGGACCATTCGGTTCGGGCCGCAACTTAAAGTCGAGGACCGGCAGTCACGGTCAGAATGAGCATGACTTGTGGACTCTTTCGCCGGTGAAGGGGCACACACTGGGAAGAGGAGGGGTGCCAACCCCGCCACCGCCCAGGACGCGAGATGACATGAGAATACTATTTGCCCTTTTTCTCGGCCTCCATGGTCTTCTTCATCTGCTGGGCGCGGCGAAGGGGCTCGGGCTCGCCGACGTTGCCCAGCTGACCCAGCCAATCACCCATCCCGAGGGCGTTCTTTGGCTTCTCGCAGCGGTGCTGATCCTGGCCACCGCGGTCTCCCTGTTCGTCCTGCCCCGGCTGTGGCTGGTGTTCGGCATTTCCGCGCTCATCCTGTCCCAGCTGGCAATTAGTTTTTCGTGGGCTGACGCCGGGTACGGGACCATCCCGAACATCATCCTGCTTGCCGGACTGGTCCTCGGCTTTCTGTCCTCGGGGCCCCGGAGCTTTCACGCCGAGTACAACCGTGAGGTCGCACAAGACCTTGCCCGATCCGTCCCCACGATGCTGCTCACCGAGGCCGACCTCGTGCACCTCCCCGCCGTGGTGCAGCGCTACATCCGCCGCAGCGGCGCTGTGGGTTTACCGAAAGTCCAAAATTTCTCGGCCCGCTACCACGGACAAATCCGCAGCGGGCCGGACTCGTCCTGGATGTCCTTCACAGGCCGGCAGCACAACGCCTACGACCGTCCCTCACGCCTGTTCCTCATGGACGCCTCAAAATCCGGAGTACCCTTCCAGGCCTTCCACCGTTTTGTCGGCCCGTCCGCGACGATGAGGGTCAAAGTCGCCTCGCTGGTCACTTTGGTGAACGCGGCTGGCCCGGAGATGGACGAGGCGGAGACGGTCACGCTTTTCAACGATCTTTGCGTGCTGGCGCCGGGCGCGTTGATCGCCGGCAGCATTCGGTGGCGCGAGATCGACGATAAGTCGGTGGAAGCGTCCTTCACCAATGCCGGCCGCACCATCCGCGCCGTCCTCTCGTTCAAGGAGCTCGGGGAACTGATCAACTTCGTTGCCGATGGACGGGGCGCCTCGTCGTCGGATGGACGATCATTCACCAAAATGCGGTGGTCCACTCCGTTGACTGCCTACCGGAGCTTCGGAGTGCACCGGCTCATGGGTTCCGGCGAAGGGATCTGGCACGCACCGGCAGGGAACTACTCCTACCTGCGCTTTGTCCTCGATTCGATCGAGTACAACGTGGCCAGGCCGCCCCTATTGTAAGGCTGGCCCCCTGTGTAGGCTCAGGCCCATGGATACCGTCGAGCCAGGACAAACAACTGAAAACCTCAGCGTTCATGACTGCTGGAAATACCTTCGATCAGTCTCCGTCTGCAGGGTGGCCGTGACGGGCAGCGACGGAATGGACATCTTCCCCGTGAACTATGTGCCCAACTACGGGACCGTCATCTTCCGGACCGGCCCCGGAACCAAATTGGACGCCCTGCAGGCAACACCTGCCGTGGTGCTGGAAGCGGACGGATTAAACAGTTACGGCACCATCGCCTGGAGTGTTGTTATCAAGGGTTCCGCTGAGGTGGTAACGAACGGCGAGGAACTCCAGGAGGCTGCAGAGGCAGGCCTGTCCCCCTGGCAGCCTGGTGCGAAAGACACGCTCGTCCGGGTCACCCCGAAAGAAATCAGCGGCCGCCGCTTTTTCATCAGCTCGCCAGTGAACTGGTGGCCGCCGCTGGACTCCGCGTCTTCCGAGCCCAAGGACGCCGGCCAGACGACGTGAGAAGCGGGAGCAGGCGCGTGGGTGAAGGCCCGGGCTCCGGTGTTACCGGAGCCCGATGAAGAATGCCGGCGACGCCCCTGGTCTGCAACGTAAAGCTTTCCTCCGCAAATGGGTCGTTGCAGTCACGGCTGGCGAGGCACTCGGCTTTACGATCCCGGCCGCCGTGGGTGGAGTGCTCGCAGTGGCCGCTGCGCCCGGTTTCCTTGTTTACCCTTTGATGATCGCTGCCGGAGCGTGCGAGGGGGCGCTGCTCGGGCTGGGGCAGTCGATCGGTTTCGGTTCTTCGGTGGTACGGCGGTCCTCCTGGGTGGCGGCCACAGCAGCAGGCGCCGCTGTGGCCTGGTCCATCGGCATGCTGCCCAGCACCATCGCCGGCTTCGACCCCGGCTCGCCATCGGTGATCCCATGGATCCTGGTTGGAGCGGTGCTGCTGCTGGTGTCCATTCCAGCCTTACAGTGGCTTGTCCTGCGAAGGGTTGTCCGGCCTTCCCTTTGGTGGATACCCGCTAATGCCGGCATCTGGGCAGTGGCCATCCTGTGGACTTTCGCGCCGTCGCCGTTCATCGACGAGACGACGGCACTTCCAACGCTGATCGCCGCCTACCTCTTGGCGGGCTTGCTGATGGCTGTCACGGTAGCTTCACTGTCAAGCCTCGCCGCACTGCGCGTGCTGCAGATGATTCCCGGCCAGCAAACGGAAACCACTACTAATTGATCGGAGAAATGCCATGCAGGACAACCCCGGATCCCACGTCGTTGTGGGGGTCGATGGTTCCCCGGCATCAGTTGAGGCGCTGAGACAAGGACAACGCCTTGCCGCGGCACTCGGAGCCGAAGTCCATGCCCTCGCCTGCTGGGAGCAGCCGCAGCTGTATGACGGCTACGCGATGATGGGCATCGAAGGCTTTGAGGAGAAGGTGGAACAAATACTCGCCCAGGCGGTGCAGGACGCCTTTGGAACAGAGCGCCCGTCCAACGTGCGGACCCGCCTGGTCAATGGTGCACCGCGCCAGACTCTGCTTGATGCCAGCAAGGACGCGGCCATGCTGGTTGTTGGCAGGCGCGGCCACGGGGGCTTTGGAGGGCTGCTTCTGGGTTCGGTAAGTTCCGCGTGTGTCGCCCACGCCGATTGCCCGGTTCTTGTGGTCCACGCACCCAAGACCAGCAGCTGATCTGGCCTCACTGAACGCCCTGCTGCCCGGGGCCATAGTGCCCGGCCAGCCGTGCCAAGCCCTCATCAATCGAGACTGCGGGCGTCCAGTCGAGGAGTTCCCGGGTCTCGCGCTGGTCGAACCAGTGGGCAGTGGAGAGTTGCTCGGCGAGGAACCTGGTCATCGGCGGCTCCTCCTGGCGCCCGGCCCAGGTCCAGACCTTCTCCACCATTGCTCCCGCCGCCCGCGCCACCGGACCGGGCACAGACCACGACGGCGGGCGGACACCTCCCGCGGCACAGATCCCTGCCAGCAGCTCACCCACCGGGCGGGGCTCGCCGTTGGTCACCACCAGAGCCCTGCCGTGAATATGGTCCATCCGGTGCAGTCCCGCGACGATTGCTGCCGCGGCATTGTCCACGTACGTGGTGTCGATCAGGGCAGCGCCGGCGTCGAGCAGCGGGAGGCGGCCTTGGCCGGCGCGCGCCAGGACCCGTTCCACCAGCTGGGTGTCCCCCGGGCCCCAGACAACGTGGGGACGAACCGCTGCCACCCGGAAGTCCGGCGCGTCCGCGGCCAGCGCCAGCAGTTCCGCCTCGGCCTTGGTGCGGGCGTAGTCGCCGTGCGCGTGCTCCGGGTCCGCCGGCTCCGCGCCCTGCCCGGCGATGGCGGCGCCGGAATTGGCTACTGATGGGGAGGACACAAACACGACGTCCCGCACGCCGGCGGCACGGGCGCAATTGAGCAGACGGCGGGTCCCTTCAACGTTCACCTCATTGAACTCCGCAGCCCGTCCGGTGAAGGAGACCTTCGCCGCCATGTGGATGATTCCGTCGGCACCTGCAACTGCTGCCCGGAGCGCCGCATCATCGGTGACAGACCCGCAGAAGTCCGTGGCGCCGTCGACCCCCGACGGACGGCGCTGGAACGTCACCACATCATGGCCCTGGCGCACCAGCAGCCGGGCCACCTCTCCCCCGAGCAGCCCGCTGGCGCCCGTGACGACGACCCTCATGGCTTGCCCGGACGGCCGCCGGCCAGCACCCGCGAAGCCCAGCGGGACAGGCGGGTCCTGTCGATCTTGGCGTTGTGCCGGATGTCCGTGGGCTGCGCGGGGACAACCAGCACGGCGGAGACTTTCACGCCGGCCTCCAGTGCGGCCTTCCGGACCCGCCCAGCCAGCTGTGGCTCAGCCGGTCCGGCTTTCCGGACTGGAGCGGAGGTTTCGACGACGGCCACCACGGCCTGGGTGCCCGCCGGTCCGACGCCGGTGATCGCCGCCAGCCGGACATCGTCCAGCCGTTCGATGGCCTGTTCGGCACCCACGGGGGTCACCACGCCGTCGGGTCCCGTGACCACATGCGCGAGACGTCCTTCCACCCAAAGCCTGCCGGCGGCGTCGAAGTGCCCCACATCACCGGTGCGGTGCCAGCCGGGCAGGCTGACGCTCTCCCGCTGGACCAGCCAGAGCCTGTCGTACGCTTCCTTGACGTGCGGGGCACACACCAGAATCTCGCCGGTGACGCCGGCCTCCGTTACGGGATCGGCTCCGGGGGCGGTGCCATCCGCCGCCAGCGGGACAACAGCCACCCGGGCGCCATGCACGGGCCTTCCCACGCACACGCCATTGCCCGCTCCCGCCACGGCGCCTGCTCCAGCGGAGGTGCCGGCGGCAGCATCGGCGTCGGCCGTTTGGATCTGCTCGAGGCTGATATCGGTGACCGGCAGCGCCTCGGTCATCCCGTAGGGGGTGTGCAGCGAAGCCCGGGGCAACAGCCGCTGCACATCGGCCAGCAACGGTTCCGGGACGGGGGCGCCGGCGGAGAGCAGCAGCTCAACACGTTCCAGGGCTTTATGCCCTGCGCTGCTAAGGCCGTCTTGCGTGGCAAGGACGTTGCGCAAAGCCGCCGGCGAGGCGAAGACCACCGTGGCTTCGATGGCCGCAGCAGCGTCGGCGAGCGCGCTGGCCGTCAAGGTGCGCGGCGCGGTGACGTCCATGGCCGGCGTCACCGACACCGCACCGAGCGCCGGTCCGAGCAGCGCGAACGGCGCGAAGCCCGCCACCAGCCGGGCACCGGGACGGATCCCGAACGTTTCGGCCACCGTGTCCCGCATCGCCGCCAGCTTCCGGTGCGTATAAAGCACACCCTTGGCTGGGCCGGTGGAGCCGGAGGTGAAGAGCACGGCGGCCGGGGCATCCGGGTCCGCACTGTCCGGCAATTGCGCCGCACCGCGAGCGGCCCCGGAATGGGACAGCTCATCGAGGGAGGTCTCCACGCCCAGGATCCGACGGCGGGTGGCCGGGAGGTCCCGCACACTGATCCGCCGCCCGGGCCAGCCCAGTAGTGAAGCGGCCGCGAGGGCCTTGTCGATGCCGATGAGGACATCCGGGGTGGCGCCTTTGACGGCGCGGCTCAGGCCCCTGGTTCCCAGTCCGGCGTCGGCCACCACCACCACGGCGCCCAGGCGCAGGCAGGCGTAGAGGGCCACGGTCAGGTCCACCCCGGGCGAAACCATCAGGCTGACCCGGCTGCCGCTTTCCACGCCGGCTTCCCGCAGCCCAGCGGCGAGGTCAAGGATGCGGCGGTCCAGTTGCCGCCAGCTGAGCGAGCGGGAAGCGGTCCCGTCCGGGGCCATTTCGACGACGGCGGTATCCGCTCCCGCCGGTCCTGTCGCCTGCTGCTGGAGCGGGTGCCAGAGGGGCCGGAATTCGGCTGGCACCGGCTGCGCCGCGTCCTGCTCCTGGCCGCCGCCAGGCGTGGCTACAGGTGTCGTGGACTCACCCTCCCGGACACCCTCGACGTTCCCGGCAAGCCACTGGAAAACCGGCGTGGCAATGTCCCGGTCCTCCGCCACAAGATGGCCGGCGCCTTCGAAACGGTGCACCTCCGCGTGCGGGAGCCTGTTGATGAGGTCCTTGAGGTACCGGTCCGAGAAGATGGGATCCCGCGGACCCCAGAGCATCAGCGCCGGGACCTTCAACCCGCGAAGCCCTTCCGCCACGCTAGTGAGCGCCGCGAAGCTGGGGTGGGAGTCGTCAGCGGGGATGTCGGCAACGAAGTTCCCCACTCCCGCCCTGCGGTCGGCTCCGCGGTAGGGGGCCATGTAGGCGCCGCGGATGTCGGCGGGAAGCGGCGGGTGGGCCAGTGAGTGCGTCACCCGCAGGAAAGCGTCCGACGTCGTGGTGCCCCACTTGTGCACGGCGGGGTGCAGGGCAAGCCGCAGGGCCGGCGGGATGGCCTGGCCTGCGGGCTGGTGGACAGCGGTGTTGGTCAGCACCACGGCGGCCAGCTGTTGCGGGTGCGCGAGGGCCCAGCCCAGGCTGATGACGCCGCCCCAGTCGTGGCCCACAGTGACCACGGGCCCGTCCAGGGCCAGGGCGTCTGTGAGGTCGCCGAGGTCGTTGATCCGGTCGGCCAGCCGCCGGAAAGTGCCGGTGCGTTCCGAGTAGCCCATGTCCAGCTGGTCCACCGCCACAACGCGCCACGGGCGGGCCGGATCGGCTCCGGCAGCGAGCAGCGTCCGCCATAGATAGGACCAGGTGGGGTTGCCGTGCACGCACAGCAGGGTGCCGGCGGGGACCAGGCCACGGCGGGACAGCTGTGGGCCGTTGTCCAGCAGGTGCCAGCGGCGCACTGTGCCAGGCCGATCGGCGTCGGACGTGGAAGCTACCTCGATCTCGCGCGGCCACTCCGGGTCCACTCCGGGCCAGTTGGCGGCTACCAAACGATTTCCATCATGGCGGTGTTCAGTCCGGATCCGACACCCATACAAAGCACCCGGTCCCCCGTTTCAAGGGACTGTGCCTCGGCCGCGAGGGTCATGGGCAGCGACGCCGGGCCCACGTTGCCCCAGTGCGGGAATGTGATGGGGACCCTGGCAGGGTCCAGGTCGATCGCGTCGATGATGGCCTGCGTGTAGGCGTTGCTCACCTGGTGCGTGACGTACCGGTCCATGGCGGCCCAGTCCCACTCTGCCCGCGCCTCGTGCCAAGCGTCGACGACGAGCTGCAGGCCGCCGTCGAGCAGTCCCTTGGTGTCGGTGGCCATGCCGTCAATGCCGCCCACGCACAGTTCATGGTGTTCGGTGCCGGCGCGCATCACGCCGCCCACCACCCGGTGCGATCCGGGGTGCTGGTCCGCGGGGCCCAGGACGGCGGCGGCAGCGCCGGAGCCCAGGGTGAGTGTGGCGAACTCCCGGTTGAAGTCCTCGCGCGTGGTTTCGGGCCGCTGCAGACGGGCCAGCGTGGCCTCCTGCGTTGCCTCGGCGTCCTCGCCGTTGACGATCATGGCGTACTTGATCTGGCCGGAATCGATCATGTTGGCCGCCAGGGTCAGGCCGTTGACGAATCCCAGGCAGGCGTTGGCGAGGTCGAAGTTCATGGCCGACGACGGCAGGCCAAGTCCGTGGTGGATCTTCACCGCAACGGACGGCTCCAGGTTGCGCCGGGTGACGGAGGTATTGATCAGCAGGCCCACATCGGACGCTTCAACGCCGGCCTCCGCCAAGGCCTTCGCGCCCGCTTCGGCGGCAGCATCATCAAAGGACGTTCCGGCCGCCCACCAGCGCCGGTGCGTGACGCCCGCTACGCGTTCCAGCAGCCGGGGCGGGAACTTCAGCCGCTGCAGGGTGGAAGCCAACCGGCGGTCAAAATCCGTAGAGCTCACGATCCTCGGAGCTTCGACGCTGCTCACCGAGAGCAGCGCGGTGTTGCTGTGCCGGAAGGTTGCATTCCCTGCCAATTCAAGCCCCTGTTCGTCCGTCCTGCGTGCATGCGGCAATGTACCCATCAGGGCAAACGCAGAGCTTAATAATGCCCGTCCGTGCCCGGCATCCGCGAAATGCCGATGGTAAGCATGCTTAGGAAAGGATACAGCCGGATCCAGGGACTGCCCCTACGAAACAGGCTTAGGTAGTACTCCTCAGGGCTGGCTGCTTGGAATAAGCCGGTAGGCGAAGCGGCCCTCCAGCCCACCGTCCGGATCATCGTGAGGCCCGCTCCCTCGGTAGGCAGCAGCACTGGCGCCTTGAACATCGTCCCCGTGCAGGGCACCTGCACGGGAGCCAGGACTTCAACGCCTGCCGCCGTGGACACAGACAGCTGGGCCCCCGGCAGCCAGTCACAGACGAACTGCAGCTCATACTGGCCCGGCGCTGCCATCAAGGTCGCCGTGCTGGTGGTGTTTCCGCTGCTGGTGCCGCGAAGCTCGCCGGGCAAGCGCGGCTGCAGCTGCTCCTCCGACCACTCGGACAGATCCTCCAGCTCGGAAGCCCGGCGGTCCGGGTTGGTCTGGACTTTGACCCCTGTTGCGGCAGGCTTGCCCGACGGCGGGACCGCGCTGTGGGTGATGGGCCCGCCATCGTGCCTGACAAAACGGTCCAAGGTGGAGCCGCACTCAAAGCTGGAGGCCTCCGGTTCGCCGTCCCCCTTCACGATGGTCAGCTTGGCCCCGTACGTCCCGGCACAGGCGCCGGACACCATATCCATTCCTCCGCGCCGTGCCGGCACTCCCCCAGAAGCTGACATGGCTCCGAGTCTATGGCCTCCTGCTGGCGACGCCGGCTAGGGAGACCCGCGGCTGCCCGGCGTAGGAAGGAGTGGCCAAAGGGCGCATAGTTGAACCATGACCAGTCCTTACACCCGCGGCGACTCCTTGAGCAGCGGTGCTTCCCGGGAACGCATCAGGCTAGCGCTCGTGGAATACGGCGCCACCGACGTTCTTTTCAGTCAGCGCGGAAACCGGAGCGCTATCGCCTTCAGGGGTGACGGAAGGCACTTCCGGATAGTAGTTTCCTTGCCGGACTCTGACGGGAGCGTGATGATCCCGGGGGACACCGCGCAGGGCCCCATCGGCGAAGCGAAGGCAAAAGCGCTTGAACGCGCCAACCGCAGGTTTTGGCACGCCCTGTCCGTGTCAATAGAGGCCAAACTGGCAGCGGTGGCGGCAGGCCTTGCCTCCTTGGAATCCGAATTCCTGGCGCACGTGGTCCTCCCCGGGAACCACACCGTTTTGGACGAGCTTGAACCGGTCATCGAGTCTGCTTACCGCTCCGGCCGGCGTCCTTCCTTCGGTGATTCCGCCCCTTCTTTCACGCTGGCTCCGGCGGTCCCGTAGCTTGGCGTAGATTGCCCTGGCTTCACCGGCTGAATTGGGGCTATTGGAGCGTAGACTCGCTGTACGTCGGGACGGCCGTGACTGGACATCCGGTTCCCTGATTACGAGGACGGCCATGATGGCACTACAGGCCGGAACGGGCATCAACCGTCGCACCTCCTGCAGTGATCCGGACCCGGGCCGCTGACCCCCTGCCACAACCGTTCCACGTTTCCTGCGGACGGACAGTGGATCCACAAGATCGTTGGCACGCAATGACCGACGCCTTTATCCAAAACCAGTGGCACCGGCTTCCTTCAGCGGTTACGCAGTGGTTGATCGAAAACCCCGGCTGCATGATCCTTCCCCGGACCTTGTCTGCAGAAATCAGTGCAGCCACCGGCCACCCCCTCAACGAGGACCCGCACGGCGAGACTACGCTCTGCCAGGAGGACGTGGATTTCATCCGCATGAAGTCGCACGAAGCCGAGACCGCGAAGCCAGATTCCGGGTACACGTTCTTCGACTCTGTGCAACCCTAGGCAGCGCCAGGACAGCACCCCGGCGAAGATCCGTCAGATGGTGGCGAGGGCGCCCTTGGCGCTCTCCACGAGGACGTGCGTTCCCGCCTGGACATGCACAACTTCGCCATCGATCTGGCAGGGAACCGCATTGCGCGTGGTGAAGGCATAACTGGTGACCGCGGGTTGATGGCCCAACCCCAGAGTGACGGCGCGCAGGGTCATCAACGCCATCTTCCACCGGCCGGCATGGGGCAGCGTCACCACCTCGAACCGGCCATCGTCCGGGTGGTGCGCTTCGCTGACTGTTCCGTACTTCGCCATCCGGGAGATGTTGGCCAGGATCAGGCTGTCGAACTGCGCCGTGGCCCCGTCATCCCGCACAAGCTCGAACGGCCGCAGGCCGGAGAGGGTCCGGGCAACGGAGATGAGTTCCAGGACCTTTCCTTTTCCGCCCTTCTCGATGCCGATCGCCATCAACGGCGTGAGCCCGAACCCCACATAGGAGTGGGCGTACTGGACCTGTTCCCCGCCTGCGCGGCGGAATGTGATGCGCAACAGGTCGATGTGCCGGACCCGGCGCTCGCGGATGGCGTCGGTCAGCGGTCTTGCGGGCAAGCTCCGGTGATGGTCATTGGCATTGCCTGCAGGGAGCACCGTGCACACCGCCCTGCTGCCAGGAACGTCCATCACGCCGTTGACCACCTCGTTGTATCCGCCATCGCCGCTGACTGACACGATGAGCGGGGCTCCTCGCCCGGCCTCGGACCTCGCCAGGTCCCTGGCATGCCCCGCAAAGCCTGTTGGGAGCAGCTCAACGGGCAGGCCCTGCAGGTCGAGGGCCAAATCCCGCTGCAGCACTTCTATGCGCCCAGCCATTCCGGCCCTGCCTGGATTGAAGATCAGGACTAAGCGGTCGAAGGGGGCGGCAGGTGCCAGGTCATCAGCCATGGTGTTCATCCTTCAGGCGCTGCTGCGGTTAAGTCCAGCCGAGGCCTGGCGACAGCCATCCCTTCGTGTCATGGATCCTCCATTGTGGGAGCCGGCGGATCCCGGTCAAGCCCCGAAGTTATGGCCACCCGCCCGCGGCAGTGCCAGTATGTGGAGAACCAGTTCAACTCCAGCCGCCCCATCCGGGCAACAAGGACGCGTTCATGAGTTATATCAATGATCTGGCCAAGGTGGGTCGCGGCGACGTCGCCGCGGCCGGCGGCAAGGCGGTGGGCCTCGGCGGCCTCATCCAGGCCGGGCTGCCGGTCCCGCCGGGGTTCGTCCTCACCACTGCCGCCTACGCGGATTTCGTCACCGACAACAACCTCGCGGCGGCGGTCCAGGACTTGGCCACGCTCCCGCCGCAGGCACAGCCCCGGGACTATGAGGAGGCCTCGGAGCGGATCAGCTCACTGTTCCAAGGCGGCACCATGCCCGCCGGGATCGCAGCCGAACTGGCCGAAGCCTACGGGCGCCTCGGGCACGGCGATGCAGCTGTGGCAGTGCGCTCATCCGCCACCGCCGAAGACCTGGCGTCGGCCAGTTTCGCCGGGCAGCAGGACACCTACCTGAACATCCGCGGCCTGGATGCGCTGACGCGTGCCGTCATCGACTGCTGGGCTTCGCTCTGGACGGCGCGCGCCATGGCGTACCGCGCCCGCAAAGGCGTGGCACCGGATGAGGTGAGGCTCGCCGTCGTCATTCAAATGATGGTGGAGGCGGACGCTTCCGGCGTGATGTTCACCGCCAATCCCACGAACGGTCGGCGGGACCAGACGGTGATCAGTGCCGCGTGGGGCCTGGGGGAATCGGTGGTCAGCGGGACGGTCACCACCGATGACGTGGTGGTCGACGCCGGGACCGGTGCTGTGGTCTCGCGGCAGACAGCGGACAAGGACGTTATGACCGTCTACGCGGAGAACGGAACGCAGGAGCAGCCGGTGGCGGCAGCCCGCCGTCGTGAGCCAGTGCTCGATAACCACGCCGCCGCCCAGCTGGCCCGGTACGGCCGGCAGATCACAGACCATTTCGGCACGCCGCAGGACATCGAGTGGGCGCGGGCCGGCGGCCGGTTCCACATTCTGCAATCCCGGCCCATCACAGCACTGCCCGAGCCAGCGGCAGACACCCCGGACACGTGGCCCCTGCCCTATCCGAACGGGCTCTATTTCCGGGCGAGCATTGTGGAACAGCTGCCGGACCCGCTCTCACCACTGTTCGCCGATATGATTGACGGCTCCGTGGCGCGGTCGCTGAAATCCCTGATGGCCGAAGCCCTGGGCAGGACCGTGATCCGCGAGGGCGACGTCGGGCTGCCCACCATCAACGGCTACGCCTACTACTATTACCGCAACTCGGGCATGTGGCGGATGATGCGCAAGCTGCCAAAGGCACTTGGTGCCCTGGCCCGCGGCAAGGCGCACATGGGAGTGGCCGGCTGGCGGGGTTTTTCGCACCCGCGGTACGTAAACGTGATCAAGGACTGGTCCACCAGGCCGACGGCGGAGCTCACCGGCGAGGAACTGCTGGCGGGAGTGCAGGCGCTTCTCGATGCCGGCACCGTCTACTACACGGCCGTGCAGTCCATCATTCCGCTCGCCGCGACCAGCGAGATCTCCTTCCAGGCCTTCTACGACAAACTGGTCCGGCGTGAGGGCGATCCACCAGCCCAGACATTCCTCCTGGGCTACGACAGCGAACCCATCGGCGCGGAAAAGTCCCTGTACGACCTTGCCGGCTGGGCCCGCAGCGATCCCGGGCTGACCTCGGCCCTGCTGGACGAGCCGACGGCGGCGCTCGCCGAGTCCCACCGCACGGGCACCCCGCCCGCCGGCGTGAACGATGGCCTGTGGCAGGAATGGCGTTTCGCGTTCAGGGAGCACCTGGCCCTCTACGGCCATGCCGTCTACAACCTGGATTTCGCCAGCCCGGTCCCTGCCGACGATCCGTCCGCCCTGCTGGAAACGGTGAAGTTCTACCTGGGCGGGCAGGGCACCGACCCGCATGAGCGGCAGCGGCTGCTGACCGAGCGCCGGGAATCGCTCAGTGAGCAGATCGCCGCGCGGCTGGGGCCGCGCCGCCGGGCCGCCTTCCTCCGTCTGCTCCGGTGGGCGCAGGACACAGCACCTATCCGCGAGGACGCGCTGGCCGACGTCGGCCTGGCCTGGCCGCTTCTGCGGCAAATGCTGCTGGAACTCGGGCAGCGGCTGGTGGGCTCCGGCGTCATCGCTGCCCCGGACGACGTGTTCTGGCTCCGGCACCAGGAGCTGCGGAGCGCGGTGGAGTTCGGCCTTGCTGAGCCCGGGGCGCGGGCCGCCGTCGTTATTGCCGGGGCCGAACGGCCCGTCCGCGCCGCCGCCGTCGAGGAACGCAGGATGCTGTGGCGGGGCCAGGTGAAGGCCGCCGCGCCACAGATGCTTCCGGAAAGCCGCTGGATGGACAAGGCCTTCGGATCGATGATGCCGGCCGGCCCCCGGCAAAAGCCCGGCGGCGTGATCAAAGGCGTGGGAGCAAGTGCGGGCAAGGTCACTGCGCCCGCCCGCGTCCTGACAGGTCCCCAGGACTTCGGAACCATGCAGCCCGGCGACGTCCTGGTGGCCCGCATCACCACTCCCGCATGGACGTCGCTGTTCGCGATGGCTTCCGCCGTGGTGACCGATGTGGGCGGTCCGCTGAGCCACAGCTCCATCGTGGCCCGCGAGTACGGCATTCCCGCCGTCCTTGGTACCGGCGTGGCCACGCAGCGGCTGGCCACCGGCCAGCGGATCCTCGTGGACGGCGACGCCGGGACGGTCACGCTTGATGATGCTTCCCCGGATCGGAAGGCCGCCGGGGACACACCGGGCAGCTCCTCGGCGAACAGCCTTCCAGGCCGGAACGGCGCCGCGAATCCGGACGTTGAAGTTACATGAGAAAGCGCAGAATCCTTCCAGCTGCGCTTCTCATTGCCGCTATCGTGGTGGCGGCGGGCCTCTACCTGTTCCAGCCCTGGCGGATCTTCACCAGCTCAACAGTCATCGAGGATCTTCCGGTTGCCCCCGCCCCGGCCTCGCAGTCGCAGGGACCCGCGGAAACGCCGTCCACTCCGTCCGCCGGCGCTGCGCCTTCGGCCGGTATCGCACCCTCCGCGGGCCCCGCACCCTCCGCCGGCCCCGCACCCTCCGCCGTCGCCGCTCCGCGGGAACTGGCAACAGGCCAAC
>NZ_VHIJ01000090.1:0-23347 GCF_006680095.1 Pseudarthrobacter sp. B4EP4b
GAAGGTCATGCCGTTCTGGTGGGCCGGGAGGGATTTGCGGCGGTGCAGCACCACGTCCTCGTCCCAGTTGAAGTCCACCCGGTGGTCGCCGCCGATCCACAGTTCGGCGTCCAGCGCGGCGGCCGCCACCTGGTCATCGGCCATGGTGGTGTCCACGGTTTCGGGATCGAGGCCCTTGAAACCCAGGACCACGGCCTTGTCCGAACCGTGGCCCCGCCCGGTGGCACCGAGGGAACCGAACAGTTCGGCCTGGACCCGTGTGGTGGAGCTCAGGTGTCCTTCGCCTTTGAGTCCGTCGGCGAACAGCTTCGCTGCCCGCATCGGGCCCACCGTGTGTGACGACGAGGGCCCGATGCCAACGGAGAACAGGTCCAGGACGCTGAGCGCCATTTAGGGGACCTCGGGGGAGGCGTACTCCCGCATTGCGTCCAGGAGCCAGCGGCCCAGGAAATCGGCGAACGAGGCGCGGGGGAAGATCCGGAAGGAGTCCTCGCCGGTCTTCCACAGCACCACGGGGATGTTGCCGATTTCGGTGGCCAGCGCCGTGCCGGCCGACAGGACGCGGGGGTGCAGATCCAGGGAGCAGCCCTTTTCCAGGACTGCCCGGGCCCGCGGTCCGGTGAGCTCGAAGGTGGTGCGGTTGGCGGAGAGATCCACCACCTGCCCTGCGCCGTCCGCCAGGGCTTCGCGCAGTGCCTGGATCAGGTCGCCGCCGAGGGACTCGTGGGCTTCCGTCGGTGCCACCACCAGGAATTCTTCGGGTCCGAGCCAGAGGACGGAGGTATCGCCCGTGCCGCTGACGCCGCCGCTCGCTGCGGGCAGTCCGCCGGTGACGGCAGCTATGCGCTGTCCGGCGTCGCTGTTCCGGTCAACCCTGAGGCCCACCATGGTGAGGAAGGAGACTTCGCGCAGTTCCACCACCCCCTTGACGGAGCCGGCTTCAAAAGCTTCGCCGAGCGGGGCGGCTGGGCTGACGCGCAGGGAGAGGTTCTTCTGGGCGGAGTTTGCGGGTGCTGCTGTTTCAGCCATCTTTGCGGGCTCCTTCAGGGTCAAAAAGTACGGTTTCTGCGACAACAACGTCCACGAGCTGGTCACCGGCGGCTGCCACGAGGGTTTCGCCGATCCGGTTGCGGCCGTTCTTGATCAGGGCCAGGCCGAACGACCTGCCCAGTGCTGCGCTGTGGTAGCTGGAGGTGACGAAGCCTTCCATCGGGACCGGCCCGTAGGCGGGGTTTGTGGAACGGCCCTTCTCCACTAGCTGGGTGCCTTCCGGCAAGCGCAGCGTCCCGTCCACCGGCAGGACGCTCACCAGATGCTTGCGGTCCTCACGCTGTCCATCAACCCGGGCGTAAGAGCGCTTGCCGATGAAGTCCTTGGCCTTGGAAACGATCCATTCCATTCCCGCGTCCTGCGGCGTGACGGTGCCGTCGGTGTCCTGGCCAACGATCGGGTAGCCCTTTTCGGCGCGGAGCACGTGCATGGTTTCCGTACCGTAGGGGGTGATGTTGAATTCGGCGCCGGCTGCTGCCACGGCTTCCCACGTGTTGAGGCCGTACCAGGACGGCACGTTGATCTCGTAGGCGAGTTCACCGGAGAAGGAGATGCGGCAGACCCGGGCGCGGACGCCGGAGGCGAGGGTGGTTTCGCGGAAGGTCATGAAGGGGAAGGCTTCGGCGTCCAGCCCGCCGTTGGCGGCCAGTTCCGGTGCCACCTTGGCCAGCACCTCACGGGACTTGGGCCCGACGACGGCGATGGTGCTCCACTGTTCCGTCACCGAGGTGCAGTGCACATCCAGTTCCGGCCATTCGGTCTGCAGCCATTCCTCCAGCCAGTCCAGCACCTTGGCGGCGCCGCCGGTGGTGGTGGTCATGAAGTAGGTTTCCTCGTCGAGGCGCAGGGTTACGCCGTCGTCGAAGATCATGCCGTCGGGGGTGCACATCACGCCGTAGCGGGCGGAGCCCGGGGCCAGCTTCTTGAAGGCGTTGGTGTAGATCCGGTTCAGGAACTCGCCGGCGTCCTTGCCCCGGATTTCGATCTTGCCCAGGGTGGTCGCGTCCATAAAGCCCACGGAGTCGCGGACGGCGGCGCATTCGCGGAGCACGGCGGCGTCCATGTCCTCGCCGGCCTGCGGGTAGTACCAGGGCCGCTTCCACTGTCCCACGTCCTCGAACAGCGCGCCCTTGGCGACGTGCCACGGATGGATGGAGGTGACGCGGGCGGGGTCGAACAGCTCGCCGCGCTGGCGTCCGGCCAGTGCCGCGAACGCCACCGGGGTGAAGGGTGCCCGGTAGGTGGTGGTGCCGATGTCGCCGATGCCGCGGGAGGCCTCGCCGGCAGTGCGCAGTGCGGCTGCGATGACGCCGATCGCGTTGACGCCGGAGGTCTTGCCCTGGTCGTTGGCGGTGGAGATTGAGGTGTACCGCTTGATGTGCTCCACTGACCGCATGCCGGCGCCGGTGGAACGCAGCACGTCAGCCACGGACTGGTCGCGCTGGAAGTCCACGAAGTGGTGGTGCCAGTCGTCCGGAGTGCCCTGCTCGCCCGGCACCAGCCACAGCTGGCGGGTGGGGGCTGACGCCTTAGGCTCACCCAGCGGGGAAGGTTCGACGTCGGCACTGAAGCCGGCAGCGATGGCGGCGGAAGCGCCGGCGGAGATTCCCTCGGCCAGGCAGTCAGCGGTCTCGAAGGAGCCGCGGCCCGAGCCGATGGTCTGCTGGTTGGGGACTGCGGTGCTCGGCACAAACGCGGCCAGGTCTTCGTCCCAGCGCAGCTTGCCCTGCCGCTGTGAGTGCAGGTGGACCAGCGGGCTCCAGCCGCCGGACACAGCCAGCAGGTCACAGGCGATCGTTTCGATGCCCGAGGTGAGTTCGCCGTCATCGTTGATGCTGCGGACGGTGACGCCGTCCAGCCGGCCGTCGCTATCACCGGCAGTATTGGCCACCGCGCTGCCGATCAGCACGCGGGTGCCGGCTTCGACGGCGGCTGCGGCCACGTCGGTGAGTTGCGGACGGGCGTCCACCACGGCGGCGATCTTGACGCCGGCGGCGCGCAGGTCAGCGGCCAGGGCGTAGGCGCTGTCATTGGTGGTGCTGATGACCACGCGCTGGCCGGCTGCCACTGCGTAGCGGTTCAGGTAGCTGCGAACAGCGGAGGCCAGCATGATGCCCGGGCGGTCGTTGTTCTCGAACACCAGCGGGCGTTCGTGGGCGCCGGGGGCCAGGACCACCTGGTTGGCACGGATGTGCCAAATACGCTGGCGCGATACGCCGGAAGCGGCGGGGGAGGACAGGTGGTCGGTCCGGTTCTGGACAGCGATCACGTAGTTGGCGTCGTAGGCGCCAAAGGCAGTGGTGCGGTTCAGCACGGTGGACTCGGAGCCGGAGACGAGCTCGGCCTCGACGTCAGCCACCCATTCCAGGGCCGGCTTGCCTTCGATGGTTTCTGCCAGTTCCGGTGTGGTGGAGCCGGAGAGGAGGGAACCACCAAGTTCGGGCTGGTCGTCCAGCAGCATTACGCGGGCGCCGCTGCGGACGGCCTCGCGGGCTGCTGCCAGACCGGCGGGGCCGCCGCCGATCACCAGGACGTCGGTGTGGACGTACTTCTTGTCGTATTCGGCGCGGTCATCGGCCGGGTCCAGCTTGCCGAGGCCGTTGAGGTATTCCGCCTTGAGGCCGTCCACCAGGGTGACGGTGGTGGCGGGGAGCATGGACTCGGCCACGTGGCCGGGGAAGCGGGGTTCGACGCGGACCAGCGCGTTGGCTTCCTCCACGCCGGCGGACATGATGCCGCGCGGGCGGTCCTCATAGAGCGAGTTGCCGGCGGCGACGTGGCCGTTGGCCAGCAGGGCGGAGGCGAGGGTGTCTCCCGGGTGGCCGGTGAATTCCTCGCCGTCCACCGTGAAGCGCCAGGAGATGGTGCGGTCGATGCGTCCGCCGGCGGCGAGGCGGGCGTTCTGGGAAGTCACTTGGTTGCTCCTTCCGGGGCGGTGGTGCTGGAAGTGGGGGAAGTGCTGGTGGCAGCGATGCTGGGTGCCGCGCTTCCGGTGGTGGTGCTGTCAGCGGCGGTGCTGGCAGTGCCGGTTTCGGCGGTCACTTTTCCGGCGGCGTCCGGCCGGGGCGAGCCCATCGGGTAGATCGCCTGGATCTCGTAGGTGACGGTGTCGCGGAGCATGTTGAACCACTGGCGGCAGCCGGTGCTGTGCAGCCAACGCTCGGCGAAGGCGCCCTTGGTGTTGTCCCGGTAGAACAGGTATTCGGCCCATTCGCGGTCTGTCAGCTCGTTGGGGCTTTCCGGGTAGGCCACGTGGGCCTGGCCGCCGTAGTGGAACTCGGTCTCGTCGCGCGAGCCGCAGTTGGGGCAGGAGATGAGCAGCATGTGCGTCTTCTTTCTAAAGTGCGTCTGGCGGCTAGTGGGCGACGGCGGCAGCGCCGTGTTCGTCGATCAGCGCGCCGGTCTCGAAGCGCTCCAGCGCGAACGGCTTGTTCAGCCGGTGCGGTTCGCCGGTGGCGATGTTGTGGGCGAAGGTCATGCCCGCAGCGGGGGTGGCCTTGAAGCCGCCGGTGCCCCAGCCGCAGTTCACGAACATGTTCTCCACCGGGGTGTTGCCCACGATCGGAGAGGCGTCCAGGGTGGTGTCCACGATGCCGCCCCAGGTCCGGAGCACGTGGGCCCGGGCGAAGATGGGGAACAGCTCGACGGCGGCAGCCATCTGGTGCTCGATCACGTGGAAGGATCCGCGCTGGCCGTAGCCGTTGTAGGAGTCGACGCCGGCGCCCATCACCAGTTCGCCCTTGTGCGCCTGGGAGACGTAGACGTGCACGTGGTTGGACATCACCACCGTGGGGTGGACCGGTTCGTGCAGTTCGGACACCAGCGCCTGCAGCGGGTGCGACTGGATCGGAAGCCGGAAGCCTGCCATTTCGGCCAGCACCGAGCTGTGGCCGGCAGCGGCGAGGCCCACCTTTTCGGTGTTGATGGTGCCGCGGTTGGTCTTGACGCCCACCACGCGGTTGCCGTCCTTGACGAAGCCGGTGACTTCGCAGTTCTGGATGATATCCACGCCCAGTTCGTCGCACTTGCGGGCGAAGGCCCAGGCCACGTGGTCGTGCTTGGCGATGCCGGCACGGGGCTGGTAGGTGGCACCCATGACGGGGTAGCGGATGTTGTCGCTGATGTTCAGGATGGGGCAGAGTTCCTTGACCTGCTGGGGGTCAAGCCACTCCGCGTCCACGCCGTTGAGCTTGTTGGCGCCGACTCGCCGCATGCTTTCGCGGACGTCGCCCAGGGTGTGGGCGAGGTTCATCACGCCGCGCTGGCTGAAGAGGAAGTCGTATTCGAGTTCCTCGGGGAGGATTTCCCAGAGCTTGAGGGCGTGCTCGTAGATGGCTGCGCTCTCATCCCAGAGGTAGTTGGAGCGGATGATGGTGGTATTCCGGGCCATGTTGCCACCGGCCAGCCAGCCTTTTTCCAGCACGGCGATGTTGGTCATCCCGTGGTTCTTCGCCAGGAAGTAGGCGGTGGCCAGGCCGTGCCCGCCGCCGCCCACAATCACGGCGTCGTAGGAGGACTTGGGCTCAGGGTTGCGCCAGAGGAAGTCCGGGTGCTCGGGAAGGTGGTCTGCGCTCACTTGGTGGCTCCAATCAAATCTGCTTCGAAGGCGGCAACGTCGGAGCCTTCGTTGAGGTGCGGGTAGAGGGGGAACTGTTCGGCAAGGGCCGTGACGCGTGCACGGAGTTCGACGACGGTTGCGTCACCAATGGTGCCGTTGCCCGCCGCGGCGATGAGCGCCGTCGCGATGATGTCCGCAACTTCGGCGAACTCGGTGGCGCCGAAGCCGCGGGTTGCCAGCGCAGGGGTGCCGATCCGGAGACCGGAGGAGACCATCGGCGGGCGGGGGTCGAAGGGCACGGCGTTGCGGTTCACGGTGATGCCGATGCGGTGCAGGGCGTCTTCGGCCTGCTGTCCGTCCAGCTCGGAGTTGCGGAGGTCCACGAGGACCAGGTGGACGTCGGTGCCGCCGTTGACTACGGAGATTCCTGCTGCGGCAACGTCGTCGCGGAGGAGCCGTTCGGCGAGAAGCTTGGATCCCTGCAGGACGCGCTCCTGGCGCTCCTTGAATTCGGGGGAGGCCGCGAGCTTGAAGGCCACGGCCTTGGCGGCGATCACGTGCTCCAGCGGACCGCCCTGCTGGCCAGGGAACACGGCGCTGTTGATTTTCTTGCCGTACTGCTCCTTGGCGAGGATGACGCCACCGCGGGGGCCGCCCAGGGTTTTGTGCGTGGTGGTGGTGACAACGTCTGCGTACGGCACCGGGTTCGGGTGCAGGCCGGCCGCAACCAGGCCGGCGAAGTGCGCCATGTCCACCATGAGGTAGGCGCCAACGAGGTCGGCGATGCGGCGGAACTCGGCGAAGTCCAGCTGGCGGGAGTAGGCGGACCAGCCGGCAACGATCAGCTTGGGACGGTGCTCCAGGGCCAGCGCCTCAACCTCGGCCATATCGATGCGGAGGTCGGATTCGCTCACGTGGTACGGGACCACGTTGTAGAGCTTGCCGGAGAAGTTGATCTTCATGCCGTGCGTCAGGTGGCCGCCATGGGCCAGGCTCAGGCCCATGATGGTGTCGCCCGGGTTCAGCAGGGCGAACATGGCGGCAGCATTGGCCTGGGCGCCGGAGTGCGGCTGGACGTTGGCGAATTCGGCGCCGAACAGGGCCTTGACCCGATCGATGGCCAGCTGCTCAACCACATCCACGTGCTCGCAGCCGCCGTAGTAACGCTTGCCCGGGTAGCCCTCGGCGTACTTGTTGGTAAGGACCGAACCCTGAGCCTCCATCACGGCGGACGGGGCGAAATTCTCGGAGGCGATCATTTCCAGCGTGGACTGCTGGCGCACCAGCTCCTGCGCAATGGCCTGCTGGACTTCGGGATCGACTGCGGAAAGTCGCTCGTTCAACTGCTCAACCACGGATGCTCCTTTGAAATACCACTTATTCAATGACTGATATATCAGTGTGAGGTCAATGGTATGATTGGGATCACAGCAGAGTCAATAGCTGGACCGAAAGCGGCTGAAAGCTACGAGTTCGGATTCGGCGGGTATCGAAGAACGGAGCAGCCCCTTGAATGCACTTCTTGCCCTGACACCGGCGGAGGAGGAAGCGCCGTCGCAGGCGGAGGCCGCCTACCGGCAGCTGCGCGACAAGCTGATCATGTTGGAAATCCGTCCCGGCGAGCCCATCAATGACGGCCAGCTGGCCGCCGAGCTCGGCTTTGGCCGTACTCCCGTCCGCGAGGCGATCAAACGGCTTGAGGTGGACCATCTGGTGATCTCGTATCCCCGGCGCGGGACTTTTGCCACCAACGTGGACTTTACGGAGCTGGCTGACGTGTCCGAGATACGGGAGCTGCTGGAGCCCCTCGCGGCGCGCCGCGCGGCGGACAGGGCCAGCGAAAGCATGCGCCGGGAACTGCTGCAGGTGGCTGATGCCATTGCAAGTATCGGTCCCGGCGCCGGCGAATCACGCGACCTGATGCGCTACGACCTGATGGTGCACCGGCTGATCTACAAAGCCGCGGCCAACCCGCACCTGGAAGACACCCTGATCCGCTACGACAACCTGGCCACGCGGATCTGGTGCGTGGTGCTGGACAAGGTCCCCTCGGTGACCGGCCACATCACCGAGCACGTGGATCTGCTCAAGGCGGTGGCCGCCGGCGACGCGGACAGGGCAGGGGAGCTCGCTTTGCACCACGTCACCAGCTTCGAGGAAACCATCCGGAAGATCCTCTAGCCGCCCCGGGACGCTCTCTCACTTAACGCGGCATAAACCGGGGCCCTCTCTCACTTAACGTCGCATAAATCGGGACGCTCTCTCACATAACGCCGCATATACCGGGACGCTCTCCCGCCCTTGAAAGGATGGAATGCGCGCCAGGCCCGCTGCCACCCGGAACGCCCAGGACCACACCGTCAGGTTCGGCTTCGCCTTCATCGGCGTTTTGCTCATCGCAGTCAACCTTCGGGTGTCCTTTGTCAGCGTGGGTCCGGTGCTCGCCAACATCAGCCGCGATCTTGACCTGACAAGTGCTGCAGCAGGGTTCCTGACGGGGCTTCCCCTCGTTGCTTTCGCTGTCTTCTCACCCGTGGCCCCCGCCTTCGCTTCCCGCCTGGGCCTCGACCCTGCGCTGTGGATGTCCCTGCTGATCCTGGCCTCGGGCATCGTGCTCCGCTCCCTGCCTGTGCCCGGCCTGGTCTGGGCGGGCACGGCATTGATCGGTATGGCCATCGCGTTCCTCAATGTCCTGCTGCCCTCCCTCGTCAAGCGCGACTTTCCCATGAGGGTCAGTCAGTTGACGGGGAGCTACACCGCCACCCAGGCCGCCGTCGCCGCCATGGGGGCCGCCGTCGTCGTGCCCGTGGCGCAAACGTCCCCCGCGGGGTGGCGGCTTGCCCTCGGTATCTGGGCGGGACTTGCCCTCATCGCCATGGCGGTGCTCCTGCCATGGCTCCGCCGGCACAGCTCCGGCAGTGTGGACGCCGCCAAGCCGGCGGTCTCCTACCGGTCGCCTTGGGCATCAGCCTTGGGCTGGCAGGTGACCATCTTCATGGGACTTCAGTCGATCGCCTTCTACGTCCTGATGGCCTGGCTGCCAACCATCGAACAAAGCCGCGGGGTCCCGGCCGCTACCGCCGGAATCCATCTGTCCCTTTTCCTGCTCGTCAGCGTTTTCGCAAGCCTCGGGGCAGGCGGAATTCTTCACCGCGGTTCGGACCAGCGGCTTGTTTCCTTCGCCAGCGGAGCGGCGATGGTTGTGACGTTCCTGGGCCTGGCGATCGCGCCGGACCTTATTCTGTTGTGGGTTGTTCTGGGGGCAATCGGATGCGGAAGCCTCATTGTCATTGCCCTGTCGCTGTTCAGCCTCCGGACCGTGAACCATCCGCAGGCGGCATCGTTGTCCGGCATGGCCCAGTCCGTTGGTTATGGCCTCGCTGCCGTGGGGCCGGTGATGTTCGGCGGGCTTCGCGATCTGAGCGGAGATTGGACGCTTCCGCTCCTGGTCACCGCGGGGATCATGACGGTCCTGGCCATGACAGGCCTGCTCGCGGGGCGGAACCGGGTGATCGACTCCTCGACATGACGCCGCCACCCGTCGTCGTACTTTTTCTCCAACGCGGGGTCACTTCCGGCCCAATTTCCCGGCTCGGATGGGCCGTAAGTGACCCCGCGTTGCTGTATCGAAACCAGGTCAGGCCCGCGCCTGGGCCTTGACGGACGTCCGTTCCACGGTGGGGCAGTGCATCTTCGCCACCCCGTCGGCCGCCATCTCTGGTGCCCCCTCGAGCTCCAGCAGCATCCGCACCCCCGCCGCGCCCAGTTCGTAGTGGGGCAGCGAAACCGTGGACAGCGGGGGCCTAAGATGCGCGGCGATGACTTCCTGGTTGTCGAAACCCACCACGGCGATGTCGTCTGGGATGGACAACCCGCGTTCCCGCAGGCCGTCGTAAAGGCCCATGGCCATCCGGTCGTTGTAGCAGTACACCGCCGTCACGTCGCGCTGGAGGAGCGCCCCGGTGGCCCCGTATCCGCCTTCCTGGTCCGGATACGCTTCCATCACCAGCTCGGGATCGAACGGAACCCCCGCCTCCTCAAGTGCCTCGCGGTACCCCTGGAGCCGGCCGTCCTTGGCCGGGGCGGGAATGGTGGCGTTGATGAAGGCAATCCGGCGGTGGCCGTGCCGCAGCAGGATCTCCGTGGCCGAGCGCCCGCCCTGGACTTCATCCGGGACCACGGCGCGGGCACCGGGCTCATGGGAAAAGCAGTTCACCAGGACGAAGTCCGCTTCCCGCAGCGGTGCAGGGATGTCGGTCTCCCGGTGGAACCAGGTGGAGTAGAGGATGCCCCGCACTTTGTACTCGAGCATCATCTGGATGGCGTCCTGCTCCAGCTCGCCGTTGCCCTCGGTATTGGCGATCAGGAGGGCGTAGCCGTGCTTCCACGCCTCGTCCTGGGCGCCATGGATGATCTGGCCGGCAAAGGGGGTGGTGGCAACGCCGTCGGCCACCAGCCCGATGAAGCGGGAGGTTCCGCTGACCAAGGTCTTGGCCATGGCATTCGGCCGGTAGCCGAGGGTCCGGATGGCATCCTTGACGCGCTGCCGGGTCTCTTCGGCGATCCGGGCACTTTTTTTCTTGTTGACCACCAGTGAGACGGTGGCGGTGGAAACGCCGGCGGCTTCGGCGACCTCCCGCAGGGTGACAGGGTGGGCGCGTTCCGGGGTCCGCCGGGAGCGGGCAGCAGGCGCCGCCTCCCCTGAACTTTTCTCCATTGAACTCATCTGCCCTCCGTCAGGAGTATATCCATCTGTTGGCGCTCTCATCCCTTCGTCGCCCCGCTCTCCAGCCCCTGGATCATGGCCTTGTTGAGCACCAGGAACACGAGCAGCAGCGGGGTGATGGTGACGCACACAGCCGCAAACGTTGCGGTCCAGTCCACCTTGCCCATGGCGCCGATGTAGTTCTGCAGGCCCAGCGGGATGGTCTTCAGGTCCTCGGACAGCACGAACGTGTTGGCGAAGATGAAGTCGTTCCAGATGAAGATGCTGTTGACCAGCACCACCGTCACCACCGTGTTCAGGGACAGCGGCAGGGTGATCAGCCCGAAGATCCGGTAAGGGCCGGCGCCGTCCAGGGAAGCTGCCTCGTAGGTCTCGCGGGGAATGTACTCAAAGAACGACGAGAACAGATACACGGACATCGGCAGCGAGAAGCCGGCCAGCGGGATGATCATCGACTGGTACGTGTCCAGCAGGTTCACCGCCGAGTAGTCGATGAACAGCGGGACCAAGGCGATCTGAACCGGGACGATGATGCCGATCAGGAACAGCCCGCGCACCAGTCTGCTGAGCCGGAACCCCAGCACCTGGATGGCGTACGCGGCCATCATGCCGAACAGGACAATCAGGATGTTGGCACCCATGGTGACGATGAAGCTGTTGAGGATGTTCCGGCCCAGGTCCCCGGTTTCGAAGGCCCTGGCGTAGTTGTCCCACGTGAGGGAGCTGGGGAGGGCAAAGGGATCGCCCGTGGCAAAGTCGTGTTCCGTCCGCAGGCTGGTCAGGAACAGCCACGCGAGCGGGTAGACCTGGACAATCACAATGAGCATGATCAGCACGCGGGAGAGCGTCCGGAAGAGGTTGGGCTTACGACGGCGGCGGGAGACTGCCGGGCGCGGCGGAACCACTGCGGGTGGGCTGGCTGGGGGTGCCTGGATGGTCATGACTCTGCCTTCCTTTTGAGCAGGAACAGGATGAGGCCGACGGCGACGAGGCACTCAACGACGATGAAGACGGAGATGGTGCTGGCATAGCCGAAGTCCGTGCTGGTGAATGCGGTCTTGTACATGTAGGTGGTCAGCAGTTCGGAAGATTGTCCCGGCCCGCCGTTGGTCATCAGGTAGGGAATGTCGAAGCCGCGCAGGCCATAGGTCGTGGCCATGATGGTGGTGGTGATCCAGACCGGCCGGATATACGGGAAGCGGATTTTGGTGAACAGGGTCCAGCGGGAAGCGCCGTCCAGGACTGCGGCTTCCTCCAGCTCCTTGGGCACGGCAATCAGGGCCGCGTAAATGATGAGCATGTACAGCCCGGTGAATCGCCAGCCTTCCGGGGTCGATACTGCTGCGAGCACGGTGGTGACGTCCGAGAGCCAGGGCCGCTCCAGGCTGGCCAGCCCGATCCAGTGCAGCAGCTGGTTGAGCAGGCCCACGGGGTCGATGGAGTAGATCCGGACGAACAGGAACGCGATGGCCACGGTGGAGATGATCGCGGGCAGCAGGTAGAGGGTCTTGATGAGCTCGCGTCCCCGGCTGAGGGAGGTGAGCAGGCTGGCCACCAGCAGGGCGCCGCCCAGCTGCAGGACCAGGCAGATGGCCAGGTAGAGGAGGGCGTTCAGGAACGCGCGCCAGAAGATGTCGTCGGCAACGAACATCCGGACATAGTTGTCCAGCCCCACGAATTCCATGTCGCTGATGCCGTTCCAGGAGAAAAAGCTGAGGAACAGCGACTGCAGGATCGGGAAAAGTACCGCTGCGCCGTAGAGCAGCAGGGGCGGGAGCAGGAAGACCAGGACCGAGGTCCGTGACCTGTTGGGAAGCATCCTGTTGGGTTGCATGGCGGGCCTTTCGGGCGGGGGACCGGGAAGGTCCCCCGCCGCAGTGGTTACTGGAAGAAGCAGTGCCTACTTGAAGAACTTCGGGGCGTTTTGCGCAATGGTGTTGTCCATGGTGGCCGTGAACTGATCCGGCGTGATGTTGCCCTGGACCAGCAGGACGAGCTCCTGCTGCAGCCGGCCGTTCGTGGTGGGATCAAGCTGGGTGTCCCACGGCATGGCCTGCTTCGAGCCCAGGTCCTTGGCCTGGTCAAGGGCCTTCCGGTAGAGCGGGGTGGCGTTGGCCGGGACGGTGGTTTCGACGTTGGTGGTGGGGGAGAGCGCGCCGGTGGCCGCATATTCCGCGGGGTACTTCTGCAGCGCGAACTTCAGGAAGTCACTCACCAGCGGATCGTAGGTCTTGGAATTGACGGCCATTCCAATGCCCGACGGCGAGACGAACTCGTTTGCCGACGTCGCCGATCCCGCCGTGGTGGGCAGGGTGAAGAAGTCGATATCGTCGCGGACGGCCGGGTTCAGTTTGTCGGTGGCCAGGCTGGGCAGTTCCCATGTTCCGATGTTGTACATCGCGGCCTGGCCGGAGGTGAACTGGTTCTGCGCGTCGGAGTAGCCCTGGGCGGAGAAGCCTTCCTGGAAGCACTTTGCCTTGCCCAGCTCCGCCATCCAGTTCACGGTCTTCTGCCCGGCGGCATCGGCGAACTTCGCTTCGCCCTTCTTCAGCTTCTGGACAAAGTCCGGCCCGGCTTCCCGGAACGGCTGGTAGGCGACGTAGCGCTCCAGCGGCCACTGGTCCTGGCCGTCGATGGCGATGGGGGTAATCCCGGCTTCGCGGAGGGAGGTGCACATGGCGGGGATGTCATCCAGCGACTTCGGGACGGCCACCCCGGCCTTCTCCAGAAGGGCCTTGTTGTACCAGATGAATTCCAGTTCGAACTGGAACGGAATCATAAAGAGGGACCCGTCATCGAACCGCTGGTAGTCCAGCGCACCGGGGCGGTAGTCGTCGTAGAGGTCCAGCGTCTTCAGCAGCTTGTCGGCGTCCACCATCTTGCCCTGCTTGGCCAGCTGCTGCGCGAAAGGTGTGGCGTCGGTATCGAACAACTCGGGCAGCTTGTTGGCGGCGGCCAGGGTCTCGAGCTTCTGGATGTAGGACGGCCGGTCGGGGGTGGTGATGAGGTTCAGCTTGAAGCCCGGGTGGTCCTTGGCATAGTCATCGGCAAGCTTGGTCATGATGTTGATGACGGCGCCGTCGGCCGGGCGGGACAGCAGCCACGAGATTTCGCGGGGTTTGACCTCGCCTGCCGGACTGACATTCGAGGGATCGGTGGAACTGCCGCCGCCACAGGCGGTCAGGGCGAGGACGGTGACAGCTGCGGCGGCGGCTGCGCGGAGCATATTTTTCATTGCGGCAATCTTCCTTGATTGGAACGGAGGGGTTTGGGGAGGGACAGGGATTTAGTTGCTGGTGCGTTTGCGTACTTCAAAATCTGTGACGGTGGCTGAGCCTTCGCCGGCGAACAGGCCAATCCGCCCCGACGGAAGGTTGTAGATCCTGGTGCTGAGTGCCACCTGCCGGTCTACGACGGCGACGCACAGATCGCCCTCGACGACGACTTCCAGGGTGTGCCGGCCGGGGCTGAGGTCGCAGGGGCGCTCGAGTTCCAGCTCGAACGCGACATCGCCGGAAACATGCCACTGCGCGTCGCCGCTGATAGCCCGGGGCCACCGGTCGAAGACCAGCCGGCCGCGCTTGGGCTCGAGGCGGAGGACGTAGGAGTGGTCGCCGTCCGGGCTGGCGCGAAGCAGCAGTCCGCATTCGGTGGTGCCAGGTTCGATGTCCAGCACTGCCTTCGCGTAGAACTGGCCGGGGAGGTCCTCGTTGGAGATGGTGGCTGAGTAGCCGTCCGGTACATGGAGCCGCGTGGGTAGTTCACGGTTGAAGGTCAGCGGCACCTTGTCCCAGAAGCTGTCCACCAGTTCGTCGGCGAAGCCGAAGCCCAGGGTCCCGTCGGAGTTCTGCCGGGCCTCCAAAACTGCCATGGTGCCCGCCCACTGCCAGGCGCCGTCGTCGGAACTTCCTTCTTTGCTGGCGATCCAGCCGAAGAAGAACCGCCGGCCGTCCCGTTCCGCGGATTTTGAGGCGTAGAAGGCCCGCCCGTCGATGGAGTCCTGGGCCGGTACCGTCCAGGGGCCGTCGGGGCTCCTGGACATGCGGTACCTGGTGGTGAAGTTTTCCGAGAACTCGGAGTAGACCATGTACCACCAGCCGCCCCAGGAGAACACGTCCGGGCATTCGTGGGTGATGTAGCGGCGGGGGTCCCAGAACGGCTCGGTGTACTCCCAGGTGACCAGGTCCCGGGAGGTGCACTGGGCGATGACGCCGCGGCGCCGCTCGGGCCCCTCCGAGTGCCGGGCGGCGATCAACATCCGCCACTGGCCGGCTGCCTCATCCCGGAAAACGAAAGGATCCCGCCAGTCGCCGGACTCGTAGCCGGCGGGGGCGCCGAACGTGAGCTCAGGGTGCTTAACCCAGGTGCGCATGCCGTCAGTGCTGGTGGCGTGCATGACCAGCTGCAAGGGCAGCCCGTCCGGCCCCAGGTTGTTCGGATTCTGCCCGGTGTAGAACAGGTGGTGGACGCCTGATTCGTCCACCACGATGCTGCCCGTATAGGCGTTGAAGTCCAGGTCCGCGTCCGTTCCATGCGGGAGGGACACTCCGTGGTCCTGGAACTGGATCAGGTCCTTGGTGGTGACGAGGTTCCAGGCGGTTCCCGGTTTTGGTTCGGAACGGACCTCGTGGAGGTAGAAGAGCCAGAACTCACCGTCGTGCTGGAAAGGGATGAGGTCCCCCACCCAGGCATCGGCGGGCTGGAAGAAAATCGGGTGATTCATCGGCGTTGATGTCCTTCTGCTAAAGCGTTTGATCACCTCGAAGGTAGCGCTAATCGTCTGCGTGATCAAGCGTTTTAGCAAAGTTAGATCCGCGAGCAGTGGAAGTTGCGAACAGCGGCTGGACTTTTTGCCTAAACGCTTGACCAGGAAGTCGCTCCGGCGGTAGCTTCTCCTGCTAAAGCGCTTAATCAGAACGGCGACCCGACGCCAACGAAGGCGCACCACCGGGCGCACGGGCAGAGCCGCCCCCACGAGAGGAAGTCAATGATGACCCATGCCATTTCCCGCCGCCATGTCCTGCAGGGCACAGGAGCAGGAGCCCTCGCGCTATTCATCAGCAGCGCCGCGTCTGCCGGTCCTGCCCTCGCCCAGGGGTCCCTGCGGGCTGCTTATCACATGACGCCGCCGTCCGGCTGGCTTTGCGACCCGCAGCGCCCGGTCTACCTGGACGGCGCCTACCATCTCTACTACCTGCATTCCACGCAGAACAACGGCCAGGGCGGATGGGACCACGCCACCACCGCCGATGGCGTGTCCTTCACCCACCATGGAGTTGCACTGCCGCTTCAGCCGGACTTCCCCGTGTGGTCGGGCTCAGTCGTTGTGGACAGTGCCAATACTGCGGGGTTCGGGGCCGGCGCCATTGTTGTGCTGGCCACGCAGCCCACGGGCGGCATCCGTAAGTACCAGGAGCAATACCTCTACTGGTCAACTGACGGCGGCTACACCTTCACCGCACTGCCCGATCCGGTGATCTTTAACAGCGACGGCCGGACCGCCACCACGCAGGCGGAGATCGAGAATGCGGAGTGGTTCCGCGACCCGAAGATCCACTGGGATGAGGCGCGCAGTGAATGGGTGTGCGTCATTGGCCGCGCCAGGTACGCGGCCTTCTATACGTCAACGGACCTGCGTAACTGGCAGCTCAAACGCAACTTCGACTTTCCGAACCACGCCCTGGGCGGGATCGAGTGCCCGGACCTGTTCGAAATGACAGCGAGTGACGGTTCCCGGCACTGGGTGCTCGGCGCCAGCATGGACGCCTACAGCATCGGGCTGCCCATGACTTACGCCTACTGGACCGGAACGTGGGACGGGGAGCAGTTCCTCGCCGACGACGTCAGCAACCCGCAATGGCTCGACTGGGGCTGGGACTGGTACGGCGCCGTCACCTGGCCCGTGGCGGAGGCGCCCGATACGCGGCGGTACGCGATCGGCTGGATGAACAACTGGAAGTACGCCGCCCGTGATGTTCCCACCGACGCCACCGACGGGTACAACGGCCAGAACTCCATCGTTCGCGAACTGCGCCTGGAGCGCCAGGCAGGCGGGTGGTACTCGCTGCTCAGCAGCCCGGTCGGGGCACTGGCGCAGTACACCACGGCCACCACCCACCTCCCGGACCGCTCGGTCAACGGAAGCGCAGTGTTGCCATGGGGCGGCCGGGCTTACGAGCTGGAGCTGGACATCTCGTGGGACGTAGCCGCGAACGTCGGCGTCTCGGTGGGCCGCTCCAGTGACGGTGCCCGGCACACGAACATCGGCAAATACGGCAGCGACCTGTACGTGGACCGGGGGCCGTCGGACCAGCCAGGCTTCTCGCTGGTCCCATACACGAGGGCCGCGGCACCGATTGATCCCGCCGCACGCTCAGTACATTTGCGGATCTTCGTTGATACGCAGAGCGTCGAAGTGTTCGTCAATGCCGGCCACACCGTGCTCTCGCAACAGGTGCACTTCGCGGCGGGTGACACCGGGATCTCCCTGTATACCGACGGCGGCCCTGCCACCTTCTCCGGCATTACCATCCGTTCGTTCGAATAGCCGGAACGCCGAAACGGCGGCCCGCGCCAGAAGGTGCGGGCCGCCGTCGTAATTCTCGACGGGCTCCGAAGTTAGATGATCGCGGCCTTCAGTTCCTTGGCAGCGACGGCGGGGTCGTCGGCGCTGTAGATGGACCCGCCGACGACGGCCACATCAGCACCTGCACGCTGCACCGCTTCAATGGTGGAAAGGTTGACGCCGCCGGCTACGGAGAACGGGACGCGGGCCTCTTCGCCGGCGCTCAACAGCATGTCCAGGTTGTAGCCTGGCTTCGCCTGCTCATCCAGGCCGGCGTGGAACTCGATGAACCTGGCCCCCAGCGCGCGGGCTTCCTTGGCCCGGGTGACCTTGTCCGCTACGCCAATCAGGTCCACCACAATCCCCTTGTTGTGGGCCTTGGCAGCCTTCACGGCCCCGGCGATGGTGGAATCGTCCGCGCTGCCCAGGACGGAAACCAGATCCGCGCCGGCGGCGAAGGCGATCTCCGCCTCGAGCTCGCCGGCATCCATGGTCTTCATGTCGGCGAACACAATCTTGTCCGGGTGGGCGGTCTTGACAGCGGTGACGGCGGACAGCCCGGCGTTCTTCACCAGCGGTGTGCCCAGTTCAATGATGTCCACGTATTCGGCGACTTTGCCGGCAAGGTCGAGGGCGGCTTCGATGGTGAGGACGTCCATGGCGACTTGCAGTTTCATGTTGTATCTCTTTCGGTTGACGCGTTGTTGAGAGAGGCTTGATGAGGGAGGGTGCAACTCATTCGAGGTTCGCGTGGCGCTGCCAGAGGTCCTCCGGGGCGGCGGCGTCCTCGTCCCACAGGCTTTGGAACACGGCTTCGGTCGTGGCGAACAGCACCTGCTCGAAGAGGCTCCCGGAGTACTGCCGGGTTACCGCCGAGCCGTGGTCCGTCTTCTGTGCCGCAGGAATCAGGACGACGGCGGCCGCGGCATTGGCCAGCGGGGAACTTTTGCTGGTGGTGTAGGCGGCCACGCGGGCGCCCTGGGCGACGGCGGTTTCCGCCGCCTTCACCACGCCGGCGGTGGTGCCGGAACCGGAGGCTGCGAGCAGCAAGTCGCCGGCCCGGATGGCGGGGGATGTTGTTTCGCCCACCACGTGCACGGTCAGTCCGAGGTGCATCAGCCGCATCGCCGCCATTTTCAGGACCAGGCCGCTGCGGCCGGCGCCGGTCACGAAGATCCTGTCGGCCAGCCTCAGCTCCGTCACCAGGGCGGCCACCTCTTCGGGATCGATCCGCCGGAAGACGGCGCTGATCTCGTCCAGGACCAAGGCGCGGTTCTGGTCAAAGGCACGGGACGTGCCGGGGGCTGTATGGGCCGGGTCTGTTGCTGCTGCGATAGCGCTCATGCGTACCTCCTTGGACGTTGTGACCCTTCAATGCTCGCCCGTCCTGCGGGTGGGTCCAACGCCATGATCGGACGGTCCTTGCTACCCAAAGGGGTAGCTGTTTCGCGCTGCGCCCGTACACTGGGCAGGTGGAACACCCCAATACCGCCTTGCTTGAGGCCGTCGCCGATCTGGCCACTGCTCCGCTGATGGAGATCGCCCACCGGCTGCGGGAGGCCGCCAGCCCTTACTGGGAATCGACTGCCCTGGTGATTTTCACCGAAGACTGCACCGGCCGCCCGCAGAAGAAGTCCGGTGCCGAGGCCATCATCAGCCGGGTCTCGATCGCCGAACTCGACGCCATCCGGGCCACGCTCCCCGCCGACGCGGACGCCGGGACGTGGCGCGGCGAAGCCGCCTTCGGCGGCGGAATCCGGCAGATTCTCGCCATGACGTCGCCCAGCAACGCACTGTTGGTCCTCTCCGACCCGCAGCCAATTCCAGGCTCCGACACTGGGCCGGACCCGCACTGGCTGCTCAACTACCTGTGGCGCCTGGCGGCCGAACGGATCCGCGAAAAGGTGGCTGATGCGCCGCCGTCGTACCTCATGGAATCCCGCGCCGCATCTGCAGAGCGCCTGCGCGTGACGGCCGAACTGGTGGACCAGCACTCCACCACCCTCGAGACCCTGCTTGCTGCGCTCAGGTCGCCGGCGCTGGCCGACGCTGCCGCACGCACCGCCGCAACTGACGTCGCAGCCAAAGCCCTGGTGGGCCTGCGCACACTCAGCGACCGGACCACTGACCTCGTCGAAGAGCCTGTAGCCTCAGCTTTCCAGCGCCTCCGCGAGGACCTCCGCCCGCTGATGAGCTTCAGCGGGATCGACGTGCAGTTCATCGAACCCCCGGTCAACGGCCGGGCGCTTCCCGGCGAGGTTGCGCACGCAGCAAGGGCCCTTGTGCGCGGCCTGGTGCTGGCAATGGTGGACCAGGAAGGCGTCCGCCGGGTCCGGACTCAGTGGGATTGCGACGGCGTGAACCTGCTCATCAACGTGCGCGATGACGGCCCCGGCGAACTGTCCGCATCGGCGCCGGCCATGGCGCGCCTCGTCCAGCGCGTCGAGGCCCTCAACGGCAGTATGGGCGTGGACGTGATGCCCGGCTGGGGTGCCGACGTCGCCGTCACCCTCCCGCTGGACCCGCCAGCCCGCCCGCTGGCGGAGGTGGCCGACTGGAACCTGGGGGAGCGGGAAGTCGAGGTGCTGCAGCTGCTTGCCGCAGGGCAGCGCAACCGCGGTATCGCCGCGAAACTGCATATCAGCGAGAACACCGTGAAGTTCCATCTCCGCAACCTGTACCGGAAGATCGGCGCCTCCTCCCGTACGGAAGCCATGGCGCTCGCGCACAGCAACGGCCTGCGTTAACGCGATTAACGCGCTTGTCAGCTCCGTCACAGCTCCCGGTCTAGGATCGAAACTGTGGAACCAACCCTATGGTGCCACGGGCGGGAGTATGGATCATGGCTTCGAACAATGACCGGGAGCCCGACGCCGACGCGGAGGCGGGCCACGGCGGCGTGCAGTCCGTGGACCGCGCCCTCGCGGTCCTGGAGATCCTGGCGCGGGACGGCCACGCGGGCGTGAGCGACATCGCCGAGGAAATGGGCATCCACAAATCCACCGTCTCCCGGCTGCTTGGTTCGCTGGTGAGCAGGGAAATGGTCCACCAGAACAGCGAGCGCGGCAAATACCAGCTGGGCTTTGGCATCCTCCGGCTGGCCAGCTCCATCCCGGGCAGGCTCAGCCTGGTCCGCGAGGCCAGGCCCGTGCTCGAGGCCCTCGCCGAGGAATTCAAGGAAACGGTGAACCTGGCAGTCCTCCGCTCCAACTACGCCGTCAATGTGGACCAGGCGATGGGCCCGTCCACCCTGGCCACCTACGACTGGGTGGGCAACCTGACGCCACTCCACGCCACCTCCAGCGGAAAGGTCCTGTTGGCGGCCCTGCCCGCCGAGGAACGGGACCGCATCCTGACGGAGACCGGGCTGCCGCCGCGGACTCCCCGGACCATCACTGACCGGAAGGAACTCGAAACCCAGCTGCTCGACGTCGCGCGCGACGGGTACGGCGTGGTGCGGGAAGAGTTCGAGATCGGCCTCACGGCAGTCGCCGTTCCGGTCTATAACCACCTGGGCGCCGTGATCGGGGCCATCAGCATCTCCGGACCGGCCTTCCGCTTCGATCCGGAGACCGCGCCGGGACTCATCGAGGGCCTCCAGCAGGCCGGGCTGCAGGTCAGCGCCAGGATGGGCTATACCCGGCGCTAACTGCCGGCCGAACCTGCCGATGCAGCCGGCGGATACCCGGCCATCAGCGCCGCCGAAACCACCCAGATGACGCCTATCCCTGCCACGGCCAGTCCGCCACCCAGCCCGGTAGCAGAGGCGGCAAGTCCCGCACCGGCGGCCGATGCCGTGGCCCGGAAGCCCGCGCCCACCGTGAAGATCTGCGACCGCAGGTGCGGCGGGCTCAGGTGGTTGCGGAGGAAGAGCATGGCTGCGGAAGTGGAGGCGGTGAACACTCCCGACAGGCCTATGGCAGCCACGGTCCAAGCGGTGCCGAAGTCGAAGGCCGCCCCGATGGTCAGCAGGCCGGTGGCCAGGAATCCCAGCATCATCACTGTGTGCGGGCGGGCGCGTGTGGGCCGGATGGTCTCGTACAAGGCGCCGAGAAGGCTCCCGACGGCGAACGCAGTCACCAGCAGTGCACCTTGGCCGGGCGTACCGATGCGTTCGATCGAGAGTGCCACGGCTGCCACCGCAAGTCCGCCCTGGCCAAGTTGGGTCAGGGTGGACGCTCCGGTGACCACGGCCAGTGGCCTGTGGCTGAGGATGCGGTGCAGGCCGGATTTGACCGTTTGCCACACCGAGCCGCCGGTGCGGCCGCGGGCCTTTAGGCCGGCAACGGCCGCGCCGACGGCTCCGGCGAACGCGGCGGCTGAAAGGACCCACAACGCGGCACCGCCGGGCAGGAACGAGGCCATGACAGCCACCAGCGCGGGCCCGGCAACTGCAGAAATGTTGTAGGAGAGCGCGTCGTAGGCGAAGGCCCGACGCTGGTCAGGGATCTCCTCTGCCACAAAGCTCGAAAGCCCGCCCATGTAGAAGGGTGAGAGCGCCCCGGCGACGGCCAGGAACGCGAACACCAGGGGCAGCGGGACCTCGCCGAGGAAGGACGCCGTGGCCAGGGCAGCCGCGGTCAGGAAACCCGCCACCGCTACCAGGACTCCTGGCCGGCGGGAGCGGTCCAGCGCCGCACCCACCATCGGCGCCGCAATAACGCTGGGTCCAAGCGAGACGGCCACCAGGGCGCCGCCGATTGAGACGTCGTCCAGTTCCTGGACCGCGAGGATGGGGATGGCAACGGTAGAACCTGCCATCGCCAGCCGCGGCGGCACTGAGGCCGCAAGGTATCCAAGCGCGCTCATTCTGTTTCCCCGGCCGCTGCCGTGCGCTTACCCTGCACCGGCACTGTGTACATCGCTCAGGTTGTCCTCAGAGCGGTCCAGGTACCCCAGCAACAGGTTGGCCGCCCGGTCCGGCTCCCCGGACTCGAGGGCTGCGCAGATCGCCTCGTTGTCCGGCAGGTAATGACGGTAAAAATCGGCATCCATGGTGGCTTTATGAAAGTAGAGCCGCATTTCCGCCAGCACCTGACTCATGATGCTGTTCAGCCGCGGACTGCCGGCCATCGCAACGATGGCGCCGTGGAAATGCTGGTTTGCGGTGCCCAGGGCTTCATTGTCGCCAGCCGCCGCGGCCCGCTTGCCTTCCTCCACCGCTGCCCGGACCGCAGCGATGTCCTCCGCGCTGCCTCCGCCGCGGACCGCGCTGACTTCGATGGCTCGGCGCACGGTATAGACGTCGTGGATGTCCCCTGCGTCGAGGTTGGCCACGAAGACGCCGCGGTTGGGGAGGCGGACCACCAGCCGTTCGCTGGCAAGTTCGGCGAAGGCCTCCCGGACGGTGTTGCGGGAAACCCCCAGGTCCTCGGCGATGGTGGATTCGGTGAGCCGGGTTCCCGGCAGCAGCGTTCCCTCCGCAAGTTGGCGCCGCAATTCCTCTGCCACCCGCTCGGCCACGGAAGGTACTGCGACCCGGAGGCGGCCAGGAGCCGGCCGGACGGTGGGGCTCGAAGAGGTCATACCCGAGAATTTACACGATCGCCACATCGTTGAATCGAAGGATCGTTGAACAATTTGGATTTTTAGTGCATCCTAGTGGGGAGCCATCAATGAGACGGGAATCACAAATGACAGCCATCGACCTCAACAGCGACGTCGGCGAATCCTTCGGGCGCTGGACCCTGGGTGATGACGCGGCCATGTTCGGTTCGGTGTCCAGCGCGAACGTCGCCTGTGGGTTCCACGCTGGAGATCCCACCGTCATCCGCAGGACCTGCCGGAACGCGGCGGCAGCCGGCGTCGTCATCGGCGCTCATGTGGGCTACCGGGACCTGGCAGGTTTCGGCCGCCGCTTCCTGGACGTCAGCCCCACCGAACTGGCCGACGACGTCGTCTACCAGATCGGTGCCCTGCAGGCCCTCGCAGCCGCGGAGGGAGCCCGGGTCCAGTACGTGAAGCCGCACGGCGGCCTTTACAATGCCATCGTCAATCACACTGCCCAGGCCCAGGCCGTCGTCGACGCAGTGAAATCGGTTGACCTGGGCCTGCCCATTCTGGGCCTCCCCGGTTCCGAGGTCCTGCGGCTTGCGGAGGAAGCGGGCCTGCGCGCGGTGACCGAGGCTTTCGCCGACCGGGCGTACAACCCTGATGGAACACTAGTGTCCCGCTCACAGCCCGCAGCGGTCCTTCACGACCCCGCCCAAGTGGCGGAGCATGTATTACGGATGGCCACGGAAGGCTCCGTCCGGGCCATCGACGGATCCACCCTGAAGATCCGCGCAGAAAGCATCTGCGTGCATGGTGACTCACCGGGGGCCGTGGCCATGGCCGCCGCCGTGAAGTCCGCACTTGAGGATGCCGGTGTCAGCATCGGCTCGTTTCTCTAAACCCCGCACCATCCCCATCCCGAACCACCCCTCATCCCCCCCGGAGGAAACATGAC
>NZ_VHIJ01000091.1:0-6196 GCF_006680095.1 Pseudarthrobacter sp. B4EP4b
GGTGACGGTGACCGGGGTTGATGCCAACGGTGAAGTCACGTCCTCGGATGCTGAGACCTGGGGCGAGTTGAAGGGCGCCGGGGATCTGCAGATCACTGTGGTGGGGGATCAGCCGGTGGTCCTGGATGCGGCGGCGGGGAAGCTGTTGTTGCCTGGTGGTAAGCGGTTGCAGTTGGAGAACGCGCGGGATGCGAAGTTGCAGCAGACAGGTCCTGGCAGTGATTTTGTCGCGATCTCCACGCCGAAGGCGTTGCTGAAGCAGCCCCTCGATGGTGGTACGGCGAAGACGGTGTCGTTTGGTGGTGAGGGTGTTCCGGCCAGCCCGGTGCAGTTGGGCGGGTGTGTGCATGCGGCGTGGTCGGGGGCGAACAAGTACGTCCGTGACTGCGTGAACGATGCTGATGATAAGAACGTGGATGTGCCGAAGGCGAGTGCGTCGCCGTCGTATGTTTTCCGGGTGAACCGGGACTTGGTGGTCCTGAACGATGTGAACTCGGGGAATGTGTGGCTGGTCAACCAGAACATGCAGCTGGTCAACAACTGGGACGACGTCATTCCGCCCCAGCAGACCTCGGACGACGCCGACAAGGACTCCGCGGACGAGGTGCAGCAGACCGTGCTGCCGGACCGCACCAAACCCAACAGCGCACCCGTGGCCAAACCGGACACCTTCGGGGTGCGCGCCGGAAAGACCACCATCCTCCCGGTGTTGGACAACGACTCCGACCCCGACGGCGACATCCTCACCGTCCGGACCCCTGAACCGCTCCAGTCCGGCCTCCTCTCACCCATCTACGGCGCCACCGGTTTCCAGGTAAACGTCGGCGCCGACAAGACCGGCGCAGAGGGTTTTAAGTACACGGTGGACGACGGCCGGGGGCTTTCCGGCTCCGCCGACGTCACGCTGAACATCATCCCGCCGGGGGAGAACTCCGCCCCGCGGCAGAAACCCAACCGGAACACCACACTGGTGGTGCAGGCGGGCAAGGTGGTCAGCCAGAACATCCTTCCCGATTGGATCGATCCCGACGGCGACGACCTTTTTGTTGTCGGCGCTGCCGGCAGTAATCCCCGCGACCAGGTCAAGATCCGGCCCGACGGGCTGCTCAGCTTCCAGGACTCCGGGTCCGACCCGGGGCGTAAAACCGTCACCGTCACTGTCTCGGACGGACGGTCCACCACCGAGGGCAAGGTCACCGTGGACGTGCGACCGGCCGGTGCACTGCCGCCGATCGCCAACGCGGACCATGTGGTGGCTGTTGCCGGGGTGGACACGGTGATCGCCCCGCTGAAGAACGATTCGGACCCGCAAGGCGGCGCCCTTCGACTGGCCCAGATCACTCCAGACGGCAACTCCACCGCCGTTATGGGCGCCGACCAGCAGACGTTCACGTTCAACGCCACCGCACCGGGCGCCCACTACATTTCCTACCTCGTGACCAACGGACCCGCCAGTGCGCAGCAGCTGGTGCGCGTCGACGTCGTGCCTGGCGGCGGTGACGCCGCGCCCGTGGCCGTCCGTGACACCGCCCTGCTGCCCAGCGGCGGCAGCGTGCTGGTAGACGTTTTGGGCAATGACTCCGACCCCTCCGGCGGAGTGCTGGTGGTCCAGTCGGTGACGGCCGCGGACGGGCTGCCGCTGAGCGTCGCCGTCCTGGACCACTCGGTGGTGCGGATCACCGACCTCCGCGCCCAGGGCCAGCTCAGCGTGAAGTACACCATCTCCAACGGCAAGTCCTCCGCCACCGGCGAAATCTCCGTGCTGGTGGTCCCCGCCCCTGCCAAGCTGCAGGCGCCGCAGGCCAAGCCGGACGAAGCCACCGTCCGCGCCGGGGACGTGGTCACCATTCCGGTGCTGGACAACGACACAGACCCCAACGGCGGCAAGCTCACCCTGGAACCGGTGCTGGCGCAAACCCCGGACCCGGCAGACGGCCGCATCTTCACCTCCGGCCAATCAGTGCGTTTCATCGCCGGCGACGTGCCCAAAACGGTGTACGCCATCTATAAGGTCACCAACGAATCCGGGCAGTCGGACTCCCAACAGGTGACCATCCGGATCCGGGCCCGGGACGACCAACTCAACACCCGGCCCGAACCCCGGAACCTCACCGCCCGCGTTGTGGCAGGCATGACGGTCCGCATCCCGGTGCCGTTGGACGGCGTGGACACCGACGGCGACTCCGTCCAATTGACCGGCGTGGATAAGGCACCGGCGATGGGAACGGCAGTGGTCAAGGACGGATACCTGGAATTCACCGCCGCAGGCAACGCCGCCGGAACGGACACCTTCACCTACCGCGTCCGGGACCGCATCGGTGCCGAGAACACAGGCACCGTGATCGTCGGGATCGCGCCGCAGGAGACCAACAACCAAAAACCCATCGCCATCGATGACGCCGTGGATGTCCGCCCCGGCCGGAAAATCGCGGTGGACGCACTCATCAACGATTCGGACCCGGACGGTGACCCGGTCAGCCTGGTGTCCAATGGCTTCGAAGCCCGCCCCGACCTCTCCGTTGAAGCGGCTGACGGCGGCAAGGTACTGCTCACGGCGCCCGCCGCCGCAGGCAACGAAAGCGTCAGCTACAAAATCCAGGATGACAAAAAAGCCCAGGCAGGCGCCGTGATCCGCGTCCGGGTCAGCCCCGATGCCGCGTTGAAGATTCCGCTCGCCAAGGATGACGTGGTCACCCAGGCCGAGACGCTGGGCAAGTCCGCGGTGGATGTTCCGGTGCTGAAGAACGACGCCGATCCCGACGGCGTCGCCTCCGAGCTGAAGATCAGCCTGCCTGACGGCAACCCCAACGCCCGTGCCACCGGTGACGGCTCAGTCCAGGTCACGCTCGCGCCGGAGGACCAGCTGGTGCCCTACACCGTCACCGATGTTGACGGCCAAAGCGCGACGGCGGTCATCTGGGTTCCCGGGCAGGGCGAACAGCACCCCACCCTGGCCAGGACCGACGTCGTAGAGGTCATGTCCGGCAAGGAGGTCACCCTTGACCTGGCCGACTACGTCCGGGTCCGCAACGGCCGCACACCCCTCATCACCCAGGTGGACAAGGTCCGTGTCCAGGGTGCGGAGCCGGATGACGTGGTGGCCGGGAACGGCGCCGCCCTCCGTTACGCCGCCCTCAAGGACTATGTGGGACCCGGGTCCCTCACGTTCGAAGTGACTGACGGTACCGGACCGGATGACCCCGCAGGCCTCAAGTCCACCCTCAGCATCATCACCAAGGTGATTCCGGATCCGAACGCCAACCACGCACCTACCTTCAGCGGTGCCACCCTCGACGTGCCAAAGGGCGACTCCGCCACCCTGGAGCTTGCAAACCTTGCCAAGGACGTGGACTCAGGCGACCAGGAAAAGCTTAAGTACGAACTCGACGGTTCCTTGCCCGAGGGCTTCACCGCCAGCATTGACAAAACAATCCTCAAAGTGACCCCGGAATCGGCCAGGGACGCCGGCTGGAAGGGAAGCATCCCGCTCAAAGTCACCGACGGCCGGTCCGAGCCGGTCCGTGCCACGGTGACAGCAACGGTCGTCGCCTCGAACCGGCCGTTGCCGGTGGCTAACGAGGACGTAGTGGACAAAGCCAACGCCGGCAGTTCCGAGACCATCAATGTGCTCGGGAATGACTTCAACCCGTTCCCCGAGACCCCATTGCGGATCACGTCCGCCACCGTGGAAACCGGCTCCGCCGCCGGGCAGCCCGCCGTCGCGGGGGACTCCATCACCGTAACCCCGGCCACTGGTTCCAAAGGCGTCATGGTGGTGCGCTACACCGTGATGGACAAGACTGAGGACGTTTCCCGGCAGACCGACGGCCGGATCCGCATCACCGTCCGCGACCGGCCCGACGCCCCCTCCGCGCCTACGGCAACGGACGTCCGGAGCCGCACGGCCGTACTCAAGTGGACACCGCCGTCGGACAACGGCGCGGCCATCACCAAGTACACGGTGCGCTCCGGCAACGGCTTCACCCAGGACTGCCCCACCACCACCTGCACACTGACCGGCCTGACCAACGACGTGAAGTACGTCTTCACCGTCACGGCCACCAACGAAGTCCGGGAATCCGATCCTTCGCCGGTGTCCAACGAGATCCGGCCGGATGAAAAACCGTCCCCGCCGAACGCCCCCACGGTCAAGGCCGGCGACAAGAACATGGAGATCAAATGGGCCCCGGCCAAAACCGAGGGCTCCGCGGTAAAGGCCTACAACCTGGAAATCTCCCCGCCGCCGGCCAACGGGATCGCCGTCAAGAACGGCGTCACGGGACTCAGCTATAACTGGCCCGGCCTGACCAACGGTGTGCGCTACAAGGTCCGCGCCCAGGCCGTCAACGAGCTCGGCCCGTCCGACTGGGGCCAGTACTCCGCTGAGGACAATCCGGCGGGCGTCCCCGCCGCTCCGGCGGCGCCCACATCCTCCGTGGCATCCTCGGTGGGTACGTCCAACCAGCTCAAGGTTGACTGGAACGAGCCGAACACCAACGGCGACGCCATCAGGAACTACTACGTCACCATGAGCGGCGGCGGCGGCGCGGCCCAGACGCAGGTGGTTGCGGGAACTGTCCGGACCGCCAACTTCACCGCCAACAACTCCGAAGCCTCGTACACCTTAACGGTCCAGGCCGAGAACAAGGCCGGCAAGGGTGCAGTCAGCGCCGCATCGGCTCCGCGCCGGGCCACCGGCAAGCTCGCCCAGGTCACCGGCGTGTCCGCCACCGAAGCCAACACAGGTGGTGCCGGCCGATCCGTCACCATCAACTTCCGGGAGCTCACCGCCGCGGAACGCAACGGCTCAACCTACGCCGAGGTCAGTTACACCTACCGGGCCAGCACCGGCCAGACCGGGCCCATCAAGCCCGGCCAAACCGTGGGCGGCTTCACCAACGGCACCAGCACCGCCATCACGGTGATCGCCAATTCCGCCGTCGCGCCGAGCTCCGATGCCAGCGCCCCGGCAACCGCGAACCCCTACGGCTGGCCGGGCACACCGTCGGCCTCCGGAACGGACGGCGCCGAAAACCAGAAGAACCTGACGTTGAGCTGGGCCTCGCCCCCCGCAGGGAGCTGGGACATCGCCTATACCCAGATCAGGATCGATGGCGGCAGCTGGGAACGGGTGGCGGCCTCGGGCAGCCGCACGATCAACACCGGCGGCTTCAGCGAGCGGCACTCCATCGAGGTCCAGGGCGTCAACTCGCGCGGCACCGGCGGGCCGCTTGCCTCGGCGTCGGCACAATCAGGTGCGCAGAAGACCCGCTGGACCACACGGCTCAATTCCGGCATGTACCGAAGTTGTACCGACCTTCCCGGGGCCACCTCTTACGACAACAGCCAGCCGGGGAATTTCACGTGCGACGGACAGGGCGGCACCAACCGTCCCTGGATGGGCGCTGCGGACGTCTTCGACATCATGTGCTGGAAGCCGCACGGCACCTACTACAGCGGGGACGGCCAGTGGTACTACATCATGCGGGGCTCACCCAACCAGACGCGCTGGATCGATTCGAGGCACACCACCATCGGCCCGCCCGCGCAGAGCGGCGTCCCGTTGTGCACCTTCCCGGTAGGAGCGACGCCATAGCCGGGCCGGGCAAGGACCCGGCAAGGGGGAGGGCTCCCCATCGCGGGGCCGGTAAGGGTTGGGTAGGCTTGCGCCGGGGAAAAGAGAGTCTCATGCCAGTACGCGGACGCGCTGCCGTACGGCCACACAAACTGAGGGAAACGTAACGCTGTGACAAGTCTGCTGGGGAAGCTTGGGCTCAAAACGCGCCATAAGAAGCTCGTGAGTGGTGCTGCGTTTGGTGCTGCTGTTGTTGTGGTGGTGGCCGGTGCTGTGTTGTATCCGGGGTTTAAGACCACTGAGGTGGATTTGAACGACGGCGGCGTGTGGGTGGTCTCGAAGTCCAAGAACGCGGTGGGCCGGCTGAATTACCCGTCGCGTGTTTTGGATGGTGCGGTGACGCCGGCGTCGACGACGTTCGACATCCTGCAGGATGCGGGGGAGGTGTTTGTTGATGATGAGTCTGGTTCGACGTTGAACCAGGTGTCGCCGGCGAACATGCGCCTTGGCGGGGATAAGCAGTTGCCGGGTGCTGCTGATGTGAGTTTCGGTTCGGAAGTGATTTCGGTGACGGATGCTGCGTCGGGCAAGGTGTGGGCGGTGTCGCCGTCGACGGTGAAT
>NZ_VHIJ01000092.1:0-2752 GCF_006680095.1 Pseudarthrobacter sp. B4EP4b
ACCCCACCCCACACCACCCAAAACCCCCAAAAACCAAGGAACTACAGGCCCATCAACGCCCCAAAGACACCAAAACGCCCACCAATAACCCATATGCACTGCCTCACACTACGGCGGCTCCCGCAGGCGGATGCTAGAAGCAACAACGCAATATCGGAACGGGAGAGATCATCGTTCAGAAGGAGCTCGTGGAGCGGTTGCTCGCGCAAGCCACGGAGCAGGGTTTGAACCTGGTGGGCTCGGGTGGCCTGCTGAAGCAACGAACGAGGACTGTGTTGGAAGTCCGCGCTGGAACCGAGATGACCGAGCGCTTCGGGCACGAGCATGGCCAGACACGGATCGCAGCCAAGATGCGCAACGACACCAGGACATAAACCCGTGCTGACCGAGATCGTTCGAACCGGGATCGAGGCGCCCCGGGCCCGCGACGTCTCGTTTGAGGCGGAATCGTGCCCAGACGGAAACGGCGTTGGGACGGCACCAATTAGATCGTGCTCTCGCTCTCTGCCCGGGGCTGACCACGGGGGAAATCGCCGCGCACATCGAAGAGGTCTGCGGGGCCAGAGTTTCTAAAGACACCATCAGCCGCATCACGGAGAAGGCCGCCGGGGAGCTCGCCAGTTGGTTTGCCCGGCCTCTGGATCCGCTCTAGCAGGTGCTCTTCATTGCCGCGGCCGTAGCCAAGGTCCGAGACGGGCAGGTGCGCAACACCCCGTTCTACGTCGCCGTGGGGTTCACCACCAACGGGGAGCGGGAGATTCTGGGCATGTCGGCCGGCGACGGTGGCGAGGAGGCCTGCCTCTGGCTATGTATTTTCCGAGCTGAAGAACCGGGGCGTGGAAGATGTGTTGATCGTCGTCTGCGACGGGCTCAAGGGCCTGCCCGAGGCGATCACCACCACCTGCGAGCGAACTGTCATGCAGCAATACATCGTGCACCGGATCCGCAACAGCTTCCGCTACGCCGGACGCCAGCACCGCCACGGCGTCGTCAATACACTCAAGCCCTTTACACGGCCCCGCCCGAGCAAGCGGCGAAGGACCGGTGCGCCGAGTTCACGGCCGAATCGGGCAGCGATACCCGGCCATGGTCCGGCTCTGCGAGTCCTCCTGGCTGAATTCGTGCCGTTCCTTGAGTACGACGCGGAGATCCGGGGTGCTCTCCACGACGACCGCGAACGAGTCAATCAACGCAACGATACCGAAGGGCGGTGAAGGTCTGCCGGCAGTTTCCGAACGGAACCGCGGCCCTGCAATGCCTGTACCTGGTTACCAAGATCTCTTGATCCAACTGGCGGCGGTCGGGCACGCCGGGTGATGAGGGGAAACCGGCACTAAACGCGTCCCGGTTACCTTCGCCGGCCGGTTCGAAGAAACACCAAAATTGAAAGCCGGTCTGCTCTCCACACCGTTTATCGGACAGTCTCGGCACAAAGCGGCTCCAACGGCCTGATGAGACACTCGTCCGTTGGCGCCACTTCGGTCACTGCTACCTGGGGGGCACTCATGGGGTCAGCTCGCGGCTTTGAGGAACACTCCTCTTGCTTCTCGGACCAGGATCGCGGCATAGGATCGGCAGAGGAATTGTTCCGCGGGGAGCCAACCGCGCTCCCGGTTCCGATGGCACGCCGCAGTGCGCTCTAAGTGCGCGGATCGGTCCCCTGCCCATGAGGTCAAGCACCGGGAAGGCTATGGACAGTTCGTCGAATTATGCGCCGCGCACGGAGTGCGGGCCGAAGAACTGGCTGCTGATTCTGGCCGGCTCTTTTGGTTCCTGCCGGCCTTTGGTTCCGATCTGGAAGAGTACACCCAGCTCAAGCCTGCTGCGGCCATATTTGCCGACAACACTATTGCCGGGCTGAGGCCGGACTCACGTTGGATGGTCTACGAATTCTCCTATTGGGGGCAGGAGTGAGCAGTGAGGTCGATCGCCTGCTGGATGGACTGCGCAGCGCGGATGAGGCAGCGGTGCGAGGCCTCATTGCTGTGGTGGCAGACCGGGCAGGAAGAACCGGACGAGTCACCGCCGGTGCATCCACTCCCGGATGCCACGGCGGCAGGAAGACCCTCGGCCGCCACTGCCGGCGATAACTTACGACGACGGAACACCTATCCCCTAGGACAAAAATGGGGCGCTGGTGGCCCGACCCGGATTCTTACGGTGTGGACAGCCACCCGGAGCGGTTCGCCGGCCTTCCTTCCGTGGCCCTTGCTCTGATTGAACATCTGGCTGCTGTGTACGACGTGGAATTCCATAAGGGCGCGGCGCACCCGCGGAGCTCCTACCGAGGCCCCAGACGCGCTGCAGGTTGTGAAGGTGACACCGGCGGCTCCCCGGAGCTGCGCCGCTGACGTTTGTGCTGACCGCATATGTCACAGTGCACGCCGGAGCGCTGCACGACTTTCATTCCCCCGTGTGCGCATGCGATGCATGTTAGGTACCGGCTGAGACCACAGCACACCGGATGGAGGCCGGGTGCTCACAGTCGTTGCTGGTGGACATGGCGCACGCTACCCAGTAGGCAGACAGCGGTGTAGCGGATATGCGCTGACAGCGCACGACGGATCCGGTACTGAAAGTGGGAAAGACGGACCACGCCCTACTTTCTCCCGCCGAATCCTGGATGCAGAAGTCCCGCTAGGCAACCTGGCCGGCGCATGGCGTCCCTGGCCGTTGGCCAGCATTTAGGCCTGGGGTTCGATGGCGGTGCGGCCATAAGTGAGCCGGCGTTGGCGCTTTGGCGGCCGCAACT
>NZ_VHIJ01000093.1:0-2289 GCF_006680095.1 Pseudarthrobacter sp. B4EP4b
CTGACACGGCCGTCTCCTTTCGGATCAGGCCGGACCCTCACACACCGTTATTCAGACAGTCCCTATTGCGCGGTGTGTTATTTCTTTCCGGGGAGGAACATTGCCTTTTCCAGCGGTGTCACGGTGAGTGATTTGAGCTGGGCGGTACCGCCTTCGGCGAAGACGGCCATCTTGTCGGCTCCCTGGTTGGGGAATACCTGATCGGTAATTGTTTTCATGCCGTTCTGGGCGAACACCTCCACGGAGGAGTGATCGAGGTAGATCCGCATGGTGACGTTGCCTTTTTTGTCCAGCGTGACGGCGGCGTCCTCGACGGATGCGAAGGCCGGGTGGAAAGCGGTGTTGCCGGATTTCATGCGGTCAACGAACATCTGGCCGGTCGTGGCATCGTAGCCGATGACGGTGGCCGACTGTCCGTCGCCGAGGACGGTGATGCCGGATTTTGTTGCGGTACCGGGGGCGAAGGTGATGTCCACCTGCTGCACCTGGCCCGCCGACTGTGCAGGCAGCGGGTGAGTGCCTGCTGAAATCGGGCCGCCCAACTTGTCGTTGTAGCTGGCTTTCCCTGCCAGTTTTTCCACTTGCTTCGCGGCGCTTTGGGTGAGGCGGGGTCCGTCAGGGGTTTGGGTGAGTTTCACTTCGCGGGGAAGGGCCATGGCGCTGCGCCAGGGGCTGGTTGGGATGTTGTTGGCGTAGTCCCAGTTGTTCATCCAGCCCAGCATGATCCGCTTGTCCTCGGGCATGTTGCCGAAGGATACGGCGGCGTAGTAGTCCCGTCCGTAATCCAGCCAGTCATAGGACTCCAGCCGGGACGTCGCTGGGGCCGGGCTTGCTGTGAATTCATCCGCGAGTATGTGCCCCCAGCCGAACCTGTTGTTGTCGACGACCTTGATTTGTGCCTGTTGGCCAACGAATTCCTTGACGTTCCAGGATGCCCAGTCCAGGGTTTCGCTGTCGTTGCCGGTGGCCGTACGGACCACCTTGCCGTTGACTACCAGGTTCACCGTTTCTTCATCGGACCTGAGGACAGCGGCGGTGTCGGTGAGCATGACGTGGTCAAGGGTCAGGTGTCCCCACCCGCCGGTAGCTTGGTCAACGATACGCAGCTGGGCGTTTTGGCCGGCGAATTCGGAGACGTCCCAGCCTTTCCAGTTCAGCAGCCCGCCGTTATCACCGGCGAGGGAGCGGACCACGTTGCCATTGATGAGCAGCTGGACGGCGAGGGCCTGTCCGGAGTCAGCGGAGCGGTTGCCGCCGCCGACCAACATGCTCATGAAATTCTTCGTAATGGGGAACTGGGGTGATGTCAGGGTGCCTTGGCGGTCATCACCGGGTACGGTGCCGGTTTCGAATGTGTTGATCCGTTTGGCGCCAATGTAGTAGTCCCCACCGCTGGTGGCTGGCTGGAAATTGGGCGTCAGGTCTCCTGTGCCCGTCCAGCCGGCATTGGCCAGCGTCGTCCCCTCGGGAACCTCGAAGCCGTCAAACTTGAGCTCGCCCTCGGGCGGGATATTGTCCAGCTTGTCCGACACATGGGGGTGCTTGCCTCCGCCCACGAGGAAGTTCAAGTAGTCGTCGGTCACGGTGAATGTGGGTGACTGCATGGAACCGAGGGGCCAGTCGCCATCGTTGAAGGAGTTGATCAGCCCGCTGCCGCCGAATCCGGTCACGGGGCTTTGACCGGGCAGGGAACCGGTCGCTGCAGCGTCACCGAAGGGGCCATTTTTCCAGTTGCCCGGTTCGTTGTTCACCGTCCAGCCGTTGTAGGTTCCGTCGTTGAATCCGGCCAGGACTGTTCCGGCCGGTGCGGCAGTGGCTGGTTTGGTGGTTTCGGAGGTGAACGTGCTGCCGTCGAAGTTGCCCACGAAGTACTGGCCGGCAGAACCTCCAGCAACGCCGCCGGGGTTGATGTTGACGATCATGACCCATTTGATGTTGTTCGGGTCGCCGTCAACAGCTAAGGGGAACAGGTCGGGGCATTCCCACTGCCCGCCGGTGGCGTTGGCTGGCCTGAAGTCGCTCAGGGCGGTCCAGTCCTTGAGGTTGTCGGACTTGTAGAGGACAACCTTGTGCTCCTGCGATTCCACCGCGGTCATGACCCAGTAGCCTCCGCCGGCCGGGTTCTCGTACCAGAAAACCTTCGGGTCGCGGAAGTTGGCTGAGTTCCGATTCAGTACGGGATTGCCGTCGTACTTGGTCCAGGTCTGTCCGTCGTCCAAACTGTAAGCCAGGGACTGGGCCTGCAGGCCGCGGTGTGGGGACGGTTCCTTGTAGGCACTGGTGTAGATC
>NZ_VHIJ01000093.1:2975-4984 GCF_006680095.1 Pseudarthrobacter sp. B4EP4b
AGTCCGGAAGTGTTGTTGTTGTCGACAACGACGCTGCCGGAGAAGACATCCTCCTGGGCATCGGTGGAGATGGCCAGCGGCTGCTCCTCCCAGTGGACGAGGTCCTTGGACGTGGCGTGGCCCCAGGACATGTTCCCCCAGGTGTTCCCGGAGGGGTTGTGCTGGTAGTACAGGTGGTAGACGCCCTTGTGGAATACGAGCCCGTTGGGATCGTTCATCCAGTTCTTTTCCGGCGTGAAGTGGATGGCCGGGCGGTGCAGCTCATCCCCGAGTTCGGCGGCGGACGCGGGCATGGCACCAGCCAATGCAGTGGCGAGCGAGAGGCTGGCCAGTGTCAGTGCAGAGACGCAGCGCGCGCTCCGCATTGTGGATTGTTTCATGTTGCTTGTGTCGCCCTTCATTGGACGTGTCTAGCCAGTAGACAACGTTGTCAGTCAGTGCGATGGACTCTAAAAGATGTCTATCGGACAAGTCAACGGTCATTTTTGTGCCCGATTTCTTGTGCCCGAATACGCTGCTGGGCAAGGGAACGACGACTGGCCCCGCGTCCGCAGGACGGGGGCTGAGACGTGCGAAGGGGCGGTCCTTGAGGGAAAAGCCTTCGGGGACGCTTACCCTAGGGCCGCTGTTTGCAGCTGGGCTATAGGACCGGGTTGAGCCAGGTCAGCTCCGAGCCGTCACCTTCGATGTGACGGGCCAGTTCCTCGTTGAACCTGGCTCCATAGTCGGCGGTGATGTGTTCCTGGAACGCGGCTTCATCCCGGTATACCTCGAAGACGAAGTATTCCCGGGGATTCTCTTCGCGGGTGTAGGGAAGAAACAGTTCGTTGCCTGGTTCGTTGCGGACGTGCCGGGTCAATTCGACCATCATTTCGGCAACGCGGGCCTCACTGCCCGCTTTGACGGTGAACTCGGCATACAAGGTTTTGGTCATGATCTCTCTCTTCAGGTTGGTTTGGCAGAGGCGAAGTTCCTTGGGGAGGGGTTCATGCCGGCGGGCGGATTTCCCCGGAGCCTCTTTGGATGAGTTCGGACGGGACGATGTAGGTCCGGGGAGCTTGCTCGTCGCCGTCGATCCTGGCCAGAAGCCGTTCGGCGGACTTGACGCCAATCCGCTCCGGGTGTTGAGCGATGACTGTAACCCCGGGGTCCATCATGTCGGCAAGAGTGAAGTCGTCAAAACCAACAAGTGCCACACGCTTGTGTACGCCAAGCTCCTTCATCGCGCGCATCGTTCCGAAAGTGACGAGGTTCTGGCTCGAGAAAATTGCCGTGGGAGGATCCTCGGAATTCAACAGTTCAAGGGCCGCCCGCCTCGCTGCTTCCTCATCATGAAGATCGTCGATGACGGGTAGTGCGGAGGTGGGAATACCTGCCCCGCCGACCTCCTCGAGGAAGCCCCGCCGGCGCTCCCGCGCGGTCTGAATGTCTGTGCGGTCGCCCAGGTAGGCCAACTTGGTGTGTCCGTGCCTCAGCAGATGTGCGGCCGCTTTGCCCGCGCCCACTGCGTTGTCCGTGACCACTGCATCAGCCTCCACCCCTACCGGCTCCCGGTCAATAAAGACCATTGGCAGGTTTCTGGAGTGCTCCGGGATCATGTACGCCTGGTTTTTTGCGATCGGTGTCAGGACAAGGCCGTCGACCCGCCTCCCGAGGAAAGCAGCGATGATGGCCTGCTCCCGTTTAGGGTCGTCGTCGAGGCTGGCGGCGAAAACGGCTATTCCCCGGGCGCCAAGTGCATCCTCCAGGGCCCGGTGTATCTCGCCGCTGAACGGGTTGGAAACACTGGGCAGAAGGAGGCCTACCGACAGGGTCCTCCTGCCTGCCCGGCGGAGGCTGCCGGCTGTGACGTCCAGCTGGTAGTTGAGCTGCGCGATGGCATCGAGCACCTTTTGCCGCGTGGCCTCAGATACCCCCGCCTCGTCATTGATCACTCGTGAAACGGTTTTGATTCCGACACCCGCAAGCGCCGCCACGTGGCGCATGGTGGGCCGGGTGGGGGACAGGGG
>NZ_VHIJ01000094.1:0-5880 GCF_006680095.1 Pseudarthrobacter sp. B4EP4b
GTCCTCGTAGCCGGCGATCGCGCTGGGCCGGGGGGGGTGGGCCTGCTGGGACAACTCAACATCGGGCTGGGACAACTCAACATCCGGACCCCGCCCAGCATTGGTAGGCAGACCAGCATCACGAGGCAGCCCTGTCTCAAGGCTCAGTCCGGTCCCACCTCCCAGCGCAGTCTGACCTCTCGGCGCAGCGCTGTTCTGTCCGGCAGTGCGATTCACTGGCCTGCCTCCTGTTCGCACGGTTCTGTAAGGGCGGATATTGTCACGGTGGGCCTCAGCCCTGGACTAGCCAAGGTTCGAGTTGACCTCTTGGATAAAGCCCTTGGCGGCGTCCCGCGGGGAGATCTTTCCGAACAATACATCCGTGTTGAACCGGTTGAGGACCTCCATGGTGGCGGACGATCCGGCGGGGAACGGCAGCGGCGGCTCGATCTTCATGTCGGCCAGGCGGTCCAGGTACTTAGCTTCCTTCTGCTGGGATTCCTTCAGGAGGGGAGTGATGGCGGCCTTGAGCTCCGTGTTGGCGGGCATGCCCCGGTCGCTCTTGATCTTGGTGGCGGCATCAACGTTGTTCACCAGGTAGTTGATGAACAGGGCCGCTTCCTTAGGGTGTGCCGACTTGGAGGAGATGGCGTATTCCATGGAGGACCGCAGCCATGATCCCGGCTGCTTGCTCTCGCCGGGCAGCTTCATCATCACCAGCGGCGAGCCCGAGTAGGAGTTCATCTGGTTGCTCCAGGAGATCTTCATGCCCTGTTTGCCCTGGCCCATGAGGGTCATCTCCGGCTGGGCGGAACCATCCTCAACGGTCTGGGATGCTGAGGGGGCGCCCCCGGTTTCCATGAGCCGTTTGTTCAGCTCGAACCATTTGGTGGCGGTGTCCTCGCTGATGCCCAGCTTCTTACCGTCATCGGTGTAGAGGTCCTCACCGTTTTGCCGTGCCCAGACGGCCAGGAACGAGTCGTTGGACATGGGGGTTGTGCCGAAGGTTCCGGCCGGCGATTTTTTCGTGATTTCGGCGGCGATGTCCGCGTAGTCGTCCCAGGTCCAGGTTTCATCGTCCGGCAGTTTCACCCCGGCGGCTTCGAAGACTTTCGGATCGATCACCATGGACATGGCGTTTACACCGGCCGTGATGGTGTACTGCTTGTCCTCGATTTTGCCCAGCTCCACGGTTCCTTCGGCGAACTTGGAGGTATCGATCTGGTCCTTGACCTTGTCCAGGTCCAGCAGGACGCCGCGGGTGGCGTACTCGCTGGGGTACGCGCCGCTCATGGCGAAGACATCCGGAGTGGTGCCGCCGGCGATCTGGGTGGCCATCTTGTCCCAGTACGAACTGAATTCGGTATTCTCACCCTGCACCTTGATGGTGGGGTTTGCGGCCTCGAAGTCCTTGATGACCTCAAGCGTGGTCTTGGCCCGGGAGTCGTTGCCCCACCAGGCGAAGCGGATGGTGACGGGGTCCTCAACCGTCCCTACCTTTCCGGCTTCGGTGCTGCTGCCGCAGCCGGTGAGGGTCAGCGCAAGTGCTGCTGTCGCGCCGACTGTTGCCATTGATAGCTTTGTGAGACCAAACCGCATTGTCCTGCCCCTCGGTAAGTGATTCCGGATGATGTGACGCCTGCTACAGAAAGCGTTTTCTCAAAAACTAACAAAGGGCTATACAAGAGTCAAGAAACCGTTTACTTTGGTACGGAGCCGCTTTTCAAACGCACCACCGCACGTGGCGCATGGGACGATCGCCAGCCGTTGCCAGCTTCTGCAGGAAGCGGGTCGGGGAGGGACGCGTCTTATATCGCTTGCGGTTACCAAAACGTGGAGGCCACGATGACCAAAGGAGACCACATGGCCGCTAAGCACATACCCAGGGCACCGCGCCCGGCAGGAATGCCGGCTGCAGCGGGGAAGTTCGGAACGGGGCTGACGCAGTGAGCGCCATTAGCGAACTGAGCTCGTTCTCCCGGCGCAAGGGCAAAGCCACCGCCGAAGAGAAGAAGGCCAACGGCCGGGACAACAAGGCCGCCTACATCTTCCTGCTGCCGTGGCTGGTTGGCCTGTTGGCCATCACCATCGGCCCCATGCTGATGTCCCTCTACCTGTCCTTCACGGATTACAACCTGCTCCAGCCGCCCGAATGGACGGGGCTGGAGAACTTCACGCGGATGCTCACGGATGCCCGGCTGCACAACTCACTGCGGGTGACCTTCACCTACGTGTTTATCGGTGTGCCGCTCCAGCTCGCCGTGGCCCTGCTCATCGCCCTCGTCCTGGACAAGGGGCTGCGTGGCCTGCCCTTCTACCGCTCGGTGTTCTACCTCCCTTCACTGCTGGGTGGTTCGGTGGCCGTGGCCATCCTGTGGAAGCAGATCTTCGGCACCACGGGCCTGGTCAACCAGGTCCTTGCCATGTTCGGCATCCAGGGTCCGGGATGGATCTCGGATCCGAGCACTGCGCTGGGTTCGATCATCCTCCTGCACGTCTGGACCTTCGGCGCCCCAATGATCATTTTCCTTGCCGGCCTGCGCCAGATCCCGAACATGTACTACGAGGCGGCAAAGGTTGACGGCGCCACCACTCTGCAGCAGTTCTGGAAGATCACCATGCCGATGCTGAGCCCCATCATCTTCTTCAACCTTGTGCTGCAGATCATCGGTTCTTTCCAGTCGTTCACCCAGGCGTTCATCGTTTCGGGCGGCAACGGCGGGCCCTCGGACTCCACCATGTTCTTCACCCTGTACCTGTACCAAAAGGGATTCGGCCAGTTCGACATGGGCTACGCGTCCGCCATGGCCTGGGTCCTGCTGCTGATCATCGGCGTCTTCACCGCCATCAACTTCATCGCTTCTAAGTATTGGGTTTTCTATGACGACTAAGCTTGAGACGCTGCCCGCCCCGGACAAGAAGTCAGGCGCCGGCAAGCCTACGAACCACCGCAAGCCCAAAGTCCGGGAGTCCCGTGGCACCCTGGCCTTCAGCCGCTCGCAGCGGACCAAAGCCCTCATCAAGCACGCGATCCTGATCCTTGCCGGCGGACTGATGATCTACCCGCTGCTGTGGATGGTGGTGTCCTCGCTGCGGCCCAACGATCTGATCTTCCGCGAGCCCGGCCTGTGGCTGAACAGCCTGGAGATGGGCAACTACACTTCGGGCTGGTCAGCACTTACCCACCCGTTCGGCCACTACATGCTCAATTCGGCCATTGTGGTCATCGGGTCCATCCTGGGCAACCTGATCTCCTGCTCGATGGCCGCCTACGCCTTCGCCCGGCTGCAGTTCACCGGTAAGAAGCTGTTCTTCGGCATCATGCTGCTGACCATCATGCTGCCGTTCCACGTGGTCATCGTGCCCCAGTACATCCTGTTCTCTCAGATCGGCTGGGTGAACACCTTCTGGCCGCTGCTGGTACCCAAGCTGTTGGCCACTGATGCGTTCTTCGTGTTCCTGATGGTCCAGTTCATCCGCGGTATCCCGCGGGAGTTGGATGAGGCCGCCAGGATCGACGGCGCAGGCCATCCGCGCATCTTCCTGCGGGTCATCCTGCCGCTGATGGTCCCGGCGCTTGCCACCACCACCATCTTCACCTTCATTTGGACCTGGAACGACTTCTTCGGCGCCCTGATCTACCTGACGGACCCCGACATGTTCACCGTTCCGGTAGCCCTGCGGGCCTTCGTGGACTCCCAGTCCGCCACGAGCTGGGGATCCTTGTTCGCCATGTCCATCGTGTCCCTGCTGCCCGTGTTCCTGGTCTTCCTCTTCGGCCAGCGGTTCCTTATCAAGGGCATCGCCACCACCGGCATCAAGTAGGCGCTGCGGCTGGTCCTGCCAGTTTCTTGACCGCGCCGCGCCGGGCCCTGATGGAAACGGCCCGTCTTTCGACGGGCCGTTTCTGCCGCCGGAAGAGTTTTCGAAAAACATCTTGTGATACAAGTTGCCGACTTGTAGCATTAGGTTCAGAAAACGCTTTCCAGTGTTTTGCCCCATAGTTGTTTACAAGTTCATTCCCCATCGCATCCCCAGCAACATGATCAAAGAAGATCGGAGTACCAGTGCCGCTTTTTTCACGCTCTGCCTCTGCTGCAACCAAGCAGCCGGCAGCAACACCATCGACGGTCGCACGCCGCCCCTTACGTAAGACCGGCGTTGCAGCAGCCGCGGCCGCCGTCGTGATGGCCTTGAGCCTGAGTGCCTGCGGCGCGGGATCCGGCCAGCAAAGTTCCGACGGCCCCGTTGAACTGCGGTTCTCCTGGTGGGGCGGCGACAAGCGGGCCCAGCTGACCCAGGAAGCCATCAAGCAGTTCGAGGCTGAAAACCCCAACATCAAGGTCAAGCCGGAATTCGGCGACTGGAGCGGTTACTGGGACAAACTGGCTACCCAAGTTGCTGCGAATGATGCCCCGGACATCATCCAGATGGACGAAAAGTACATCACCGAGTACTCAAGCCGTGGAGCCCTTCTTGACCTCTCCAAGTACGACATCGACACTTCCAAGCTCGACGAAGCCGCCCTCAACGCCGGCAAGGGCGAAGATGGCCTGACGGGCATCGCGGCCGGCATCAACGCCGCCACCATCCTGGCCAACCCCAAGGTCTTCGAAGCCGCCGGCGTCCCGCTGCCCGACGATTCCAAGTGGACCTGGCAGGACTTCGAGCGCATCGCCGCCGACATCACAGCGAAGTCCCCGAAGGGCACCTACGGTGCGGCCGCCTATGGAACCGATGAGGCGTCGCTGGGCGTATGGCTCCGCCAGAACGGCAAATCCCTCTACACCTCGGACGGCAAGCTGGGCTTCGAGCCGGGCGACATCGCCGAGTGGTGGGGGTTCCTGAAGGAGCTTAGCGAGAAGAAGGCAGTTCCGTCCGCGTCCGAGGTGGTAGAGGCTGAGGCCGCACCGCTGGACCAGAGCGGTCTCGCAACCGGCAAGAACGGCATGGCTTTCTGGTGGTCCAACCAGGCTCCCGCACTGGAAAAGGCATCCGGTGGAGACCTCAAGATCCTGCGGTTCCCCACCAAGACCGGTTCCGCCGATGACGCCGGGCTCTGGTACAAGGCATCGCAGTTCTGGTCGGCCTCTTCCCGCACCAAGCACCCGAAGGAAACCGCCAAGTTCATCAACTTCCTGGCCAACAACGTCAAGGCCGGCGAGGCACTCCTGGCCGACCGCGGCGTCTACCCCAACTCCGAGGTCCGGGCAGCCATCGAACCCAAGCTGACCCCCTCCGACGTCAAGGTGGTCAAGTTCATCGACCAGATCAAGGATGAGCTCGGTGAGGCTCCGGCTCCGCCGCCGAAGGGTGCGGGTGCGATCCAGGAAATCATCAAGCGATACACCTCCGAGGTGCTCTTCGAACGGCTCTCCACTGAGGAAGCAGGCAAGAAGGCGCATGACGAGATGAAGTCCGCAATCAGCAGCTAGTCTTCACACCGCCAACACGGCTCTGGACAACTTGGGTGGACGCCTCCTCCGCTCATAACGTCCGACGGCGGGTGGCAGCTCCGTCCCGGCGGGAACCTTCGGTTCCTCCCGGGACGGAGCTGTTTAAGGGGCTTTCTGCTTGGCACTTGTTAAGCGGATCTCTCCGTGTTTGCGGCTCACTTCCGCAACAACGAAGGGGAACTCTGCAGGCTGGTGCTTTTGCCTCACATGCGCTACGGCCGGGCCGCTAACCCTGCTTTTGCTGGGCGGCAGAAGGAGGCCGAGGCTTCAGTTGTTGGGGCTTCTGTATTGGGCGGCGATTGAGAGCCAATCAAAAGTCCGCGTGCGTACCGTCCCACTGTTGAGCCGGACCAAAGACACCCTGCAAAAAGTCTCGGCTGTTGGTGCACGTGCCCGATGCAGCGCTGAGGTTCCGTTTTTGCCCCGGGGTTTATTCGCGGGGTGT
>NZ_VHIJ01000095.1:0-3718 GCF_006680095.1 Pseudarthrobacter sp. B4EP4b
CCCACCCAGGAGCCCACCCCGGAAACGGTGAACGTCATCCCCGAGGCCTACCTCGGCAAGGACTACCGGACTGTTCAGTCGCAGCTCTCGGCAATGAACCTGGATGTGACCGTCCAGCCGCAAGTTGATGTGAATTCTGCGCCCAACACTGTGATTGCCCTGTCCCGCTCGGGCCGGGTGGAAGTGGGATCACCGATCACAGTGACGTACGCGGTGGCGCCGTCGCCCGCGCCCACCACAAATGCTCCCACTCCCACCTCCGCCCCCAGCACGCCGTCCGCAGCGGGACCTACGGCGCCTTCATCCCTCCCGGCTTGTGGACCAGAGCAAGTGCCCGGCCTGCCTACCTGCCGCCCGTAACTGCCAGGACAGCCAGTGAACGAGTCAGCGCGCACACCGTTGCACCGGGAGGACAACGTCCCGGTGGATAACCAGCGTGTCCTCAGCGGACGCTACGAACTGGGCGGCCTCATTGGCCGCGGGGGCATGGCGGACGTCTACCGGGGCCTGGATACCAGGCTTGGCCGTACCGTCGCCATCAAACTGCTCCGGGCAGATATGGCCCGGGACCCGCAGTTCCAGGCACGCTTCAAGCGCGAGGCCCAGTCAGTGGCCGCCCTGAACCACCCCTCGATCGTGGCGATTTACGATACGGGCGAGCACATGGTCCATGACGGCTCCGATGACAACGTACGGGTGCCGTACATCGTGATGGAATACGTCGAAGGCAGGACTATCCGGGACCTGATCCGGGCCAACGAGGTCAGCATCAGCCAGGCCATCGATTATTGCCTGGGCGTGCTCGGCGCCCTTGAATACAGCCACAAAGCCGGCATAGTGCACCGCGACATCAAGCCGGCCAACGTGATGTACTGCGACGGCACGGACTCGGTAAAAGTCATGGACTTCGGCATCGCCCGGGCCATCGCCGATTCCTCCGCCACCATGACCCAGACCCAGGCCGTGGTGGGCACGGCGCAGTACCTCTCTCCCGAGCAGGCCCGCGGCGAAACAGTGGACGCGCGCAGCGACCTCTATTCCGCGGCCTGCCTGCTCTACGAAATGCTGACCACCCGCCCGCCGTTCGTCGGCGACAGCCCCGTGTCGGTGGCCTACCAGCACGTGCGCGAGATTCCCGCGCCGGCGAGCAGCCTGAACCCTGACATTTCCCCCGCACTGGACACCGTGCTGGCAAAAGCGCTGCAGAAAAACCGCGACGACAGGTTCCAGGACGCCGCCGCCTTCCAGCGTGCCCTGCGGGCTGCGCGGGCGGGGGTTCCGGTCCCGGCAATTGCTGCTTCGGAGGCACCCACCGATCCCAATGACCACGTCCCCGCCCCAACCACAGCGCCCGTAACCGAAGCGTTCGCGGCAGCCGGCGCAGGCTTCCTCGATGACCCCCCAACCGGGCGCTTGGCTGCCCTGGGCACTACAGCCGACGATGACGGCGGCGCCACTGCCGCCGCTTACGAACCTTCAGCACGCGATGACCTGCCCCTCGGCTTCCCTCCCGAGCGTGAGCGGACCGCACGGCAGAAGTCCCGCCGTCGTGCCTGGATAACCACCCTGGTGATTTTCACCCTCCTGGTCCTCAGCGGCGGCGGGCTGTGGGTCTACAACACCGTGAACCGTCCGGCGCCGCCGCCGCCCAAGGTGCAGATCCCGGCGGTGGCAACACTGACCGAATCGGCGGCACTGCAGGAGCTCTACGGCGCCGACCTCAAACCAAAAATCGTTCGCCTCCAGCATGACACCGTGCCCAAGGGGACAGCCATCGGAACGGATCCAGCGTCCGGCACGTCCCTGGACCCCGGCTCAGATGTAGTGCTGAACATTTCCGAGGGGCCCAGCGCCGTGAAGATTCCGGACAGCCTGCCGGGCAAGACGGAGGCCGCGGCCAGGGATATCCTGCGGCAAAGCGGACTGGTGGGTGCGCCGTCCACCACCACAGCCAACAGCGCCACCGTCCCGGCCGGAATTGTGATTACCACCAGCCCTGCCCCCGGGCAGATGGTAGGAGTGGGCACCACGGTTGAGCTGGTGGTGTCCACGGGCAAGGTGGCAATCCCGGAACTGCGCGGCCGGACCCGCGAAGAGGCTGAAGCGGCACTGAAGGAACTCAGCCTCGTACCAGCGGTCACGGAGGCGGAGAACGCCCAGGTGGAAGCCGGCAGGGTGACGGACCAAAGCGATCCCGTCAACTCCGTGGTGGAGCAGGGAAAGACTGTCAGCATCGTGGTGGCCAAAGCGCCACCGCCGCCACCACCGTCCCCCACTCCTACCCCGAAGCCCACACCGACACCCACCTCCACCAAGAAGGGCTAGCGGCAGCCGGCGCCCGGATTGGCGAAGGCTAGTGCTGGATGAGCGGGCTCAGCTTCGCGGCTCGCGCCGCCGCACCCTTCATGCCCAGGGATTCGAGCCAGTTCCCCAGCATCTGGTAGCCGCCTTCGGTGAGCACGGACTCGGGATGGAACTGCACCCCGCACAGCGGCGCGGTCCGGTGCTGAAGCCCCATCACCACCCCCGACGCAGTTTCCGCGGTGACTTCCAGGACGTCCGGGAGCGTTTCGCGGACTGCGGCCAGCGAGTGGTACCGGGTGGCCGTGACGGGGGAGGGGAGCCCGGAAAAAACGCTGGTCCCGATATGCTCCACCAGCGACGTCTTGCCGTGCATCAGTTCAGGCGCGTGCGTCACCTTCCCGCCGAACGCCTCGGCCAGCGCCTGGTGTCCCAGGCATACGCCGAACATGGGCACGCTGTTCTCACCGCACCATTTGATCAGCTCGATGCACACACCCGCCTCGGCAGGGTTGCCGGGGCCCGGTGAGATGAGGATGCCATCCCGCGTGCCGGCCAGTTCGATGGCCTCGGCGAGGGTGACGTCGTCATTGCGGACCACAGTGGTCTCGGCGCCGAGTTCCTGGAGGTAGCCCACCAGGGTGTAGACAAAGCTGTCGTAGTTATCCACTACGAGGATCTTGGTTGTGGTCATGGCTGGCTTGCGGAACCAATCGTTGAGTCGGTGAATTGGGTGTACTCGGACATCCACGGGAAAAGGAACTGAACCATCAATACCAGCGCGGCGGCGACCAGCACCAGCGAGATGGCGATCCGCAGCCAGAGCGGCCCGGGAAGATGGCGGAAGATCCAGGCGTACATGCTCAGCCCCTTCCCATCGCTGCGGCTACCTGTGCTGCGATCTCCGCCGGCGCACCTGCGGCGGCAGGGCGCCAGCTGTCCAGCAGCGCATAGGCGATGATGCGTTCTTCAGCACCAAAGCGGGGGTTGCAGCTGGTCATGGTGAGGAAACTTTCGGTGGGGGCGACGCCCGGCTGGGTGGGCACCGGCTCCAGGACGTCGGTCCGGGAGGGCATAACGATCTGGTTGTTGCGGAAGACGTAGATGTAGAAGCCGTCCTTTGTCTGCACATAGATCTTGTCCCCGGGCACCAGCGTGTGGATGTTGTCCAGCACCGCGCCGTGCGTCTGCCGGTGGCCGGCAACGGCGAAGTTTCCCACCGCACCTGGCATGGCGGTGTTGCTGTAGTGCCCCAGCCCCAGCGTGTCCAGCACATCCTGGCTGGTTCCCTGCACGATGGGCCGGGTGTAGTTGGGACCAAACCGGGGAATGTACATAATGCCGATGGTGCCGGCATGGCCGGGCGGGGTCCCCACGGCGGGAGGGCCGAAATCTTCGGGGGCGGCCGGAGCGGCGG
>NZ_VHIJ01000096.1:0-459 GCF_006680095.1 Pseudarthrobacter sp. B4EP4b
GGCCCCGCCCTCACCCACACCACCACACCCAACACCAACGGAACCAGCACAGCACAGGGCAACCCGCGTCAAAACACCACAGGCGAAGAAAACACGAGGGAACGCCACCCCGGTCAAGGCATCACGGGTCAGGGCAACACAGGCGAAGGAAACGAGGGACAAGGCAACCCACGTCACCGCAACCCGGGCGAAGACAGCACAGTAACCATCGAAGCCGGCGACCCGGACACGATCGGGCTGGCCTCGCTCGCGCCGGCCGACATCAACGACACCGCCACCGGTACCAACACCGCGACCGGTACCACCACCGGCGCCACCGAGTACGAGAGCACCGCCGACCATGAGGTCCCCGGCGCGGCAGAGGACGAGTCCAACGGCGTCAACGGGTACGCGGATCTCGGCAACGTCCCGGTCCCCAAGGCGGACGTCCTGGTCACCGTCCCGGTACTCGCCCTCTTC
>NZ_VHIJ01000097.1:0-421 GCF_006680095.1 Pseudarthrobacter sp. B4EP4b
CAGAAATTTTCGAGAGAACCACGAAAACCAACCACACACAACACCACCAACCCCCAAAAGGGCCAGTAACCATCACGCGCAGCCAGATCCAGGTTCATATTCTTGGAAATTGCTTCTTATAAAAGATGCTCGCGTCCACTATGTAGTTCTCAAACAACAACCCCAAACCACACACCCCACACACCTACGTGCGCGCTCGATGCAGCCAGGAAAACCAGAAACAAACAAACCCGGAACACCACCACGACCAAAGCCGCAGCAACCCCCGGTCCTGTTGCCTCAGGACCCAACAGTGTGCCAAACACTACCCAACAACCACACACCGGCACGCTTTCCTGAACACCGCCCCTCCCCAAAGGAAGAAACAAGCATCCGTACTAACAACCGGTGACAGCCACCAGGCACCTATCCGTTGATATTC
>NZ_VHIJ01000098.1:0-571 GCF_006680095.1 Pseudarthrobacter sp. B4EP4b
CTACGGACTCGGACCCCACTTCGAAGGCCGCAACGCCACCCACCAAATGAAAAAACTCACCCTAGAGGACCTTAAGGAATTCCGGGATTATCTCCGTATTCCAATATCCGATGCCCGTCTGGAGGAAGATCCGTACAGCCCGCCCTATTTCCATCCAGGCCATGATGCGCCGGAGATTGCCTACCTCCATGAGCGGCGCCGTGCCTTGGGCGGTGCCGTGCCGGAACGGCGGCCGGACCACCAGCCCGTTGAGCTGCCCGAGGCCAAGACGTTTGACGTGGCCAAGCGCGGCACAGGCAAGCAGCAAGCGGCAACCACCATGGCGTTTGTCCGGTTGCTCAAGGACCTGATCAGGGACAAAAAGTTCGGCCACCGGATTGTGCCCATCGTCCCGGACGAATCCCGGACCTTCGGCATGGATGCCTTCTTCCCGACGGCGAAAATCTACAACCCCGGCGGCCAGAACTACCTGTCCGTGGACCGCGACCTGGTCCTGGCCTACAAAGAATCCGCCCAGGGCCAGCTGATCCACCCCGGCATCAACGAAGCCGGGGCCGTGGCAGCGTTCACC
>NZ_VHIJ01000098.1:1102-1167 GCF_006680095.1 Pseudarthrobacter sp. B4EP4b
GCATCAACGAAGCCGGGGCCGTGGCAGCGTTCACCGCCGCCGGAACCGCCTACGCCACCCACGGC
>NZ_VHIJ01000099.1:0-435 GCF_006680095.1 Pseudarthrobacter sp. B4EP4b
CATCATGCCCGGCAAAATCAACCCGGTCATCCCCGAAGTCGTCTCCCAGGTCGCCTACGAAGTGATCGGCAACGACGTCACCATCACCATGGCCGCCGAAGCCGGGCAACTCCAGCTCAACGCCTTCGAACCCATCATCGTCCACAGCCTCCACAAGAGCATCTCCCACCTCGAAGCCGCCTGCCGCACCCTCACCGCACGCTGCATCCAGGGCATCACCGCCAACACCGACCACCTCCGCCAAACAGTGGAACAATCCATCGGCCTGGTCACCGCCCTCAACCCCCACCTCGGCTACACCACCGCCACCGCCATCGCCCAGGAAGCACTCGCCACCGGCAAAGGCGTCGCCGAACTCGTCCTCGAACACGGACTCCTCACCCACACCCAACTCCAGGAACTCCTCAGCCCCGAACGCCTCGCCAACCTCACCAA